>JBPCWF010000096.1:0-7896 GCA_051009775.1 Hyphomicrobiales bacterium
GGCGTTCGGCGGCGGACGGATTCTGCGCCCGGTAGACATGGGTGACGGCGAAGTCATGAATCACCCGGATCAGCTCGTCCTGGGCATCCGACAGGCGTGCGGCACAGGCGGTGCCCTTGCCGTCGGCAGCAAGGACCCGTTCCGCCGTGGCGCGGCTTTCCTCGACCACCTGGCGGAACAGTGCCAGGACCTCGCGCCGCAGCGCAGTTTCATTTCCGCCGTGCTCGCGGTAGAGAGCGGTCAACGCCTCACGCAGCGCCGCTGCGTCTACCTTTCCGTCCGCCGTGTCGACCGGTGCCGGCATGCTGTCTCCGTGTGTGCCCTGCTTGAGCGACGCGTTCCGTTCGCGCCGCGGAACCGGCTGGTGATGCCCAATCAGGGTGCCGCGGGCAAGCACGAAATACGTCCATCCGGAGAATAGGACAAATGCCATGCTGCGGCCATAGCCGGGCGGCGGCGGGATGCCAGTGGCAGGCACAGGCATAACGATGGGTTTTGAGTGAACTCACAATCGTCATTGCCGGACGTGATCCGGCAATCTGCTATTCGCCGCCGTCGACCATGATCTGCCTGAGCGCATAGATCAGTTCCAGCGCCTGTTTCGGGCTCAGGTCGTCGGGCAGGATCTCTGCGAGCTTCTGTTCGACTGCGCTGGGACCGGACGACGCGGACGACGCCGGGTTGACCGGGCGGACGGCGGAGAACAGCGGCAGGTCGTCGACCAGATCCGGGCCCGAACGGTTGCGGTCGTTGTGCTCGAGCGCGTCGAGCACGGCGCCGGCGCGCTCGATCACCGCGGCCGGCAGGCCGGCGAGCTTGGCGACCTGGATGCCGTAGGAGCGGTCGGCGGCGCCGGGGCCGACCTCGTGCAGGAAGATCACGTCGCCCTGCCATTCCTTGACCTTCATGGTGGCGTTGGCGAGATCGTCGAGCCGGTCGGCAAGCGCGGCGAGCTCATGGAAATGGGTGGCGAAAAGCGCGCGCGATTTGTTGACCTCGTGGAGGTGCTCGACCGAGGCCCAGGCGATCGAGAGCCCGTCGAAGGTCGCGGTGCCGCGGCCGATCTCGTCGAGGATCACCAGCGAGCGTTCGCCTGCCTGATTGAGAATGGTCGCGGTCTCGACCATCTCGACCATGAAGGTGGAGCGCCCGCGCGCCAGATCGTCGGCCGCGCCGACCCGGCTGAACAGGCGGTCGACGACGCCGATATGGGCGGCCGCCGCCGGCACGAAGGAGCCCATCTGGGCGAGCACGGCGATGAGCGCGTTCTGGCGCAGAAAGGTCGATTTGCCGGCCATATTCGGCCCGGTCAGGAGCCACAGGCGGCCATGCACCGCCGATTGGTCCGCGTCCCCCTCCCCGCGCGGCGAGAGCACGCAGTCATTGGGCACGAACTCGCCACCGCCCGATCCCGCCAGCGCCTTCTCGACCACCGGATGGCGGCCACTTGCAATCTCGAAGGCGAGGCCGGCGTCGACCTTCGGGCGGACATAACGTTCGGTTTCGGCCAGTTCGGCGAGCGCGGTTGCCACATCGAGCCCGGCGAGCCCTTCGGCAATCTCCGCAATCGCGACCGAACGCTCCTGGACCGCTTCGATCAGTCCATCGAAGATTTCAAGCTCGAGCGCCACGGCACGGTCCGCCGCCATGGCGATCCTGGACTCAAGCTCGCCCAGTTCCGTTGTGGTGAAACGCACGGCGTTGGCCATGGTCTGACGGTGGATAAAGCTCTGGTTGAGCGGGTCCGCCATCATCCTGCCGGCATGCTGGGCGCCCACCTCGACGAAATAGCCGAGCACGTTGTTGTGCTTGACCTTGAGCGCCTTGATGCCGGCGCGCTCGGCATACTGCCCCTGAAGACCGGCGATCACCTTGCGGCTCTCGTCGCGCAGTTTCCGGTGGCCGTCGAGCTCTTGCGAGAAGCCGGCCCGCACGAAGCCGCCATCGCGCGCCAGGGCGGGCAGCTCGTCCATCAGGGTTTCGGCCAGGCGCGCAGCGAGACCGTCATCCTCGCGCCTGAGCCCGGCGCGCATCAGGTCGACATCCTGCGGCACGACGACAAGGCCGGTCTCCGCCGAGAGCACCCGGGCGGCTTCGCGCGCGCGGCCGATACCGGTGCCGACGGCGGCCAGGTCGCGCGGACCGCCGCGGCCGACTGTCAACCGCGCAAGCGCCCGCATCAGGTCGGGCGCACCGCGCAGGAGCGTCCGCAGATCGGTGCGCAGCGCCCTGTTGTCGTGGAAATATTCGACCGCGTCGAAGCGGGCGTTGATCCGGTCCGGATCGGTCAGCGGGCTCGACAGGCGCTCAGCCAGACGGCGGGCTCCGGCCCCCGTCACGGTGCGGTCGATGACGGAAAGCAGGCTGCCCGCGGTCGCACCCTGCAGCGTTCTGGTGAGTTCCAGATTGGCGCGGGTCGCGGCGTCGATCAGCATGGCGGCGCCGCGGGCCTCGCGCATGGGCGGGCGCAGTGCCGGCATGTTGCCGACCTGGGTCGCGGCGACATAGTCGAGCAGCGCACCGCAGGCGGCCTTCTCGGCCCGGGAGAAATCGCCGAAGCCTTCGAGCGCCTGGACGCCGAAATGCTGCTTCAGCCGGTGCTCGCCGGCCGAGCTGTCGAACCGGCTCGCCGGCTGGGGCGTCAGCGCACGCCCGAGCGCGTCCCAGATCTCGCGCGTGCCCGGATCGTTCAGAATGTTGTCGGCAACGATGACCTCGCCCGGTTCGAGACGGGCGAAATCGGCCGCCAGCGTGGGCAAGCCGGTCACCGCCGTGACGAACTGACCGGTCGATATGTCGACCCAGGCGACCGCATAGGCCTCGCCGCCCCCGGCACGGGCGACCGCCATCAGGTAATTGTTGCGCCGGGCGTCGAGCAGCGAATCCTCGGTCAGCGTGCCCGGCGTGACCAGACGCACGACGTCGCGCCGGACCACGGACTTGGAGCCGCGCTTCCTGGCCTCGGCCGGGTCCTCGGTCTGCTCGCACACCGCGACCCGGAAACCTTGTTTGATCAGTTTCTGCAGATAGTCGTCGGCCGCATGAACCGGCACGCCGCACATGGGGATGTCCTCGCCCATATGCTTGCCGCGCTTGGTCAGCGTGATGCCGAGCGCCGCGGAGGCCTCGACCGCATCGTCGAAGAACAGCTCATAGAAGTCTCCCATGCGATAGAACAGGAGGCAGTCCGGATGTCCGGCCTTGATCTCCAGAAATTGCGCCATCATCGGCGTCGCGCCGCTCTGGGCGGTTGGGTTCGACATATGCGTGTTCATGGCCGGCCGGTGTCCGAGGGAGTGCAGACTAGCAAAATCTCAACCCCGGCTCAGCAAGTGCCAAAGGTTTTTCACAAGCTGGTCCGGCCGGCGGCGCAAAGCGCCTCTGGGCGGCATGCAGTCAGCCCGGGACCGTCTTGTGATCGCGGCGGCAGGTCATTACTGTGACCTGGACATTCGTCAACTCCCAAACCACGACAAAACAAGCAAAAGAGAATTCGATGGTGCTCGACCACTCAGACAGCAAACGCCTGCAGTTCACCGACCAGGAGGCGTTGCAGTTCCATCAGCGCGGCAAGCCGGGCAAGCTGGAAGTCAATCCGACCAAGCCGATGGCGACCCAGCGCGACCTGAGCCTGGCCTACTCGCCTGGGGTCGCGGTGCCGGTGCGGGTCATCGCCGAGCGGCCGGACACGGCTTACGACTACACCGCCAAGGGCAACATGGTGGCGGTGGTGTCCAACGGCACGGCGATCCTCGGGCTCGGCAATCTGGGCGCGCTGGCGTCGAAGCCGGTGATGGAGGGCAAATCCGCCCTGTTCAAGCGCTTCGCCGACGTCGACGCCATCGATCTCGAAGTCGACACCACGGATGTCGACGCCTTCATCAACTGCGTGCGCTATCTGGGACCGGCCTTCGGCGGCATCAACCTGGAGGATATCAAGGCGCCGGACTGCTTCGTCATCGAACAGCAGTTGCGCGACATGATGGACATCCCGGTGTTCCATGACGACCAGCACGGCACGGTGATCATTGCGGCCGCCGGCCTGATCAATGCGCTCGACCTGACCGGCCGCGACCTCAAGGACGTGAAGCTGGTGTGCAACGGCGCGGGCGCGGCGGGCATCGCCTGTCTGGAACTGATCAAGGCCATGGGGCTGCCCCACGAGAACGCGATTCTGTGCGACAGCAAGGGGGTCATATACCAGGGCCGCGAAGAGGGCATGAACCAGTGGAAGACGGCCCATGCGGCCAACACCAAGGCGCGCACGCTCGAACAGGCGATCGACGGCGCCGACGTGTTCTTCGGCGTTTCGGTCAAGGGCGCGGTGACCCAGGACATGGTCAAGAGCATGGCCGACAAGCCGATCATCTTCGCCATGGCCAATCCTGACCCGGAAATCACGCCGGAAGAGGCCGCCGCCGTGCGCCCCGACGCGATCATGGCGACCGGGCGGTCGGATTATCCGAACCAGATCAACAATGTGCTCGGCTTTCCCTATATTTTTCGCGGCGCGCTCGCCGTCCGCGCGCGCACCATCAACGAACCGATGAAGATTGCGGCGGCGGAAGCGCTGGCGGCGCTGGCGCGTGAGGAAGTGCCGGACGAAGTCGCGGCCGCCTATCATGGCGCGCGTCCGAGTTACGGCCCGGACTACCTGATCCCGGCGCCGTTCGACCCCAGACTGATTTCCGCTGTTCCCTCCGCGGTCGCCAAGGCGGCGATGGATTCGGGCGTGGCGCGGCGCGACATCGTGGACCTTGAGGCTTACACGGTCGAACTCAGCGCCCGCCTTGACCCGATCGCGGGCTCGCTGCAGGGCATATTCGAGCAGGTCAAGCTGACGCCGAAACGGGTGGTGTTCGCCGAAGGCGAGGAGGACCGCATGATGCGGGCCGCCAACACCTATGCCAATCTCGGGCTGGGCGATGCTCTGCTGGTGGCACGCAACACGGAAATCGAGGAGATGATCAAGGCATCGGGCATCGACATGCATCCCTCGGTCAGCATCCACAATGCCCGCGTGTCCGGCCGCAATGCCGACTATGCCGAGTTCCTGTACGCACGGATGCAGCGCAAGGGCTATCTGTTCCGCGACTGCCAGCGGCTGGTCAACAACGACCGCAATATCTTCGCCGCCTGCATGGTCGCCATGGGCGACGCGGACGCGATGGTGACCGGTATTACCCGGAACTACTCGGTCGCCCTGGAGGATGTGCGCCGGGTCATCGACCCGGAACCGGGCCACCGGGTCACCGGCGTCTCCATGGCGCTGGCACGCAGCCGCACCGTGTTCGTCGCGGACTCCGCGATCTATGAGCGGCCGAGCGCGGAACATCTCGCCGACATTGCCGAGGAGGCCGCGGGCGTGGCGCGCAGGTTCGGCTACGAGCCCCGGGTGGCGCTGCTTGCTTATTCAACCTTCGGCCAGCCTGAAGGCGATCTCGCCAACCCGATCCGCGAGGCGGTCGGGATCCTCGACGATCGCGCGGTCGATTTCGAGTATGACGGGGAAATGGCCGCGGATATCGCGCTCAACCGCGCCGCAATGGCGACCTACCCGTTCTGCCGCCTGAGCGAACCGGCAAACGTGCTGGTCACCCCGGGCTTCGACAGTGCCAGCATCGCCACCAAGATGCTTCAGGAACTGGGCGACATCACCGTGGTCGGGCCGCTTCTGGTCGGCCTGCAGCATTCGGTGCAGATCGCAAATCTGAACTCGACCGCCTCCGATCTGGTCAACATGGCGGCCATCGCCGCCTACAATATCAACGGGTAGGACCGGGTCCTACCGGCGGGGTCTGGTCCAATTGACATTCATGGTTGTGGTGTTGGCTCGCCCGAGGCTTCGGGCGCCTTGTCCCGGGCGTCGTCGGAGCCGGCGAAGTGGGACACATAGCGCGCGCTGATCGCGGTCACCGGCAGCACGATAAGCACGTCCGTCGTATTGAACTGGTGGTCGACCACCGCGCCTTCGCCGATATAGGCGCCTGCCCGCACGTAACCCTTGATCAGCGGCGGCAACGTGCGCATCGCCTCGCGCTCGTCGATCTCTTCCACCGGCAGCAGGCCCATCTCGACATAGCGCTCCGGCACGGCCCGCACGCGCCATTCGTCAGGCGCGCGATGGACATGGTGCAGGAAGCTCAGCGGCAGGGCCAGGGCTTCCGGGTCGGTGCCCTCCAGACTGGCGCAGCCGAGCATGACATCGACGCTGTGGGCCTGGACGTAGTTCCAGATGCCCTGCCACAACAGCTCGATCACCAGCTTGGTGCGGAACGATTCAAGCACGCAGGAGCGGCCGAGCTCGAGAAAGCGCAGCTTGTCGCCTTTGGTCTTCAGCAGGGTATCGATGTCGAATTCGTCGGCCGAATAGAAGCCCCCATTGCGCTGGGCGACCTCCTGGCGCAGCAGCCGGTAAGTGCCGACCACCTCACCGTCATCAACCATGATCGGCGAAGTCTCGCCCGACTCACCGGGCGGTGTCATCACCAGTAAATGATCGCAGATATCGTCGAACTCATCGGCGTCGCGGCGGTTGGCCAGCATTTCAGCGCTCGGGCGTGCGTCGAGCTCTTCGTAGAACACCTTGTAGCGCAGTGCCTGCGCCGCCTCGATCTCCCGCGCGCCGGCAGCGAGCCGGACAAGCATCCGTCCCTTGCGGCCCAGAATGGTGCCGCGCCGAATGGTCCCCTCGCCGGGTGCGCCATCCGGCCTGGAGGAGTCCAGTGTGTAGTTCAGCGCCCTCACTACCATCGCCGCCGTTTCTCCGATTACCGCCCACTCACCGGATCAACTCGTCGTGCAGACCCTGACCGCCTTGGTGAGTAGGCTAGAAGAAGCGCTGTCTCGATCATCTTAGCCGGGTTCTAACAGAATGTCATAAAGCAGTCCCACATTAAAGCGTGATGACGGTCCGCGATAGATGTTTGCCGCCACGGGGACGTGCCTGTGGATTTCATTCAAAAACCCTGGAAACCTATATGTATTGACGCCGAATTTGGTGATTATTGAGACCGAAACAGGCCCAAGTTTCGGCGATTACGGCCTGAACGCCCGTCCGAATCAACCGTCCTGCATCCATTGCCGCAAAACCCGCTGCAGCTCTTCGCGATCGAACGGCTTGGCCAGATAGCCGTTCATGCCCGCCGCCAGGCACTCGTCGCGGTGTTCTTTCATGGCGTTCGCCGTCAGGGCGACAATCGGCGTGACGCGGTCGCCGGCACAACCGAATTCAACCTCGAGCTCACGGATCCGGCGGGTCGCCTCGAGACCATCCATTTCGGGCATCTGCATGTCCATCAGGATCACGTCGATCGGCCGCTTGGACCTGGATTTCACACCGGCGGTCTTGAGTGCTGTGCGGAACATGGACACAGCGCGATGTCCGTTCTCGACATGGACCACCTGGTGACCGTCCCGCTCGAGCATGGAACGGGCGAGCTTGGCGTTGATGTCATTGTCCTCAGCCAGCATGATTTTGAGCGCCGCCGGACGGCCGTCCCGTCTGACCGGCCTGGCCGGACGGTTGGGCAGCGCGGCCGCAGCCGGCTTTTTTTGCCTGTCACGGTCAGGGCCAAGCTGTTTCAGCAAGGACGCACGGCGCAGGGGGTTGATCAGGTATCCGTCCGAACCGCGCGCCTTGCCGTCGCGCAGGTCGCGGCGCTGCTCGGGCGTGATCAGGACCAGGTGCGTCGACTTCGCCGCCGGAGCAATGCGGCGCTTGGCGTGGCCGAGCCAGCTGTCAATATCCCAGATGACCGCCCAGGGTGCGGTTTCGCCGGCGGGTTTGGCCAGGTCGGCGAGAATGGATGCGGTCTCGACACGCGCGCCGAAGGCCGCCAGATACCGTTTGAGCACGGCCGTCGATACCGGGCGCTCGGAAATGATCCAGACCGT
>JBPCWF010000097.1:0-5657 GCA_051009775.1 Hyphomicrobiales bacterium
CGCCAGCCCTACACGGTCTATGGCCTGTTGCGCACGGCCGACTCGGTCTCGCCGGTGTCCGCCGAACAGGTCGGCCTGTCGCTCCTGGTCTTCGTCATCGTCTACGCCATCGTGTTCACCGCCGGCATCTTCTACATGTGGCGCATCGCGGCCCAGGGCCCGGTTTCGGACACCAAGCCGCCGCCGCCCCGGCCGTCCGCCAAGAAGCTGGAACGCGACCCGTACAAGGCCCTGGAAGAGCTGCGCGACGACGCATATGAGAAGGCCGAGGAGGCGGCGAAACATGGAAACTCTTGATCTCCCCCTGATCTGGGCGATCGTCCTGGCGCTTGCCGTCTTCATGTATGTGGTGCTCGACGGCTTCGACCTCGGCATCGGCATCCTGTTCCCCTTTGCCGGAACGGATTCCGACCGCAGCACGATGATGAACTCGATCGCACCGGTGTGGGACGGCAACGAGACCTGGCTGGTGCTCGGAGGCGGCGGCATGCTCGCGGCCTTTCCGGTCGCGTTCGGCGCCTTCATGCCCTCGGTCTACATGCCGATCGGCTTCATGCTGACGGCCCTGATCTTCAGAGGCGTCGCCTTCGAGCTGCGCTTCAAATCCAAGGGCGGCGGCCGCAAATGGTGGGGCCGGGCATTCAACCTCGGCTCCCTGGTCGCGGCCTTGTCCCAGGGCCTTGTGCTCGGCGCTTTCGTCCAGGGCACAACGCTCGCCGGCAACCAGTTCGCCGGCGGCGCGTTCGACTGGCTGACCCCGTTCAGCGTCCTGGTCGCGATCGGCGTCGCCTCGGGCTACACCCTGCTCGGCGCCACCTGGGTGATCATGAAGTCCGATGGTGCGCTCGCGGACCGGGCCAGAGGCTGGGCCGGGCGCAGCCTGCTCCTCGTCCTCGCGCTCATGGCCATGGTGTCGTGTTGGGTCCTGTTTCTCGACATTCAGGCGAGTGCGCGCTGGGGCCTGTCCTGGCCGGTGATCGATCTCAGGACGCTTCTGCCCCTGGCGCCGGTGCCGCTCGCGGTCGGCGTCTTTGCCCTGTGGCTCAATCGCGCACTGCAGACGGCGAAATCCACCCATGCGCCGTTCTTCTGCGCGGTCGCCCTGTTCGCGCTCGGCTATCTCGGCCTGGCGATCAGTATTTTCCCGTATATCGTACCCTACCGTCTGACCGTCTGGCAGGCCGCCGCCGCGCCCAACTCGCAGGCCATCCTGCTGGTCGGCGTGCTGATCATGCTGCCTCTGATCCTGTGCTATACGGCCTCTGTCTACTGGGTGTTCCGCGGCAAGGCCTCGGACGAGGCCGGCTACACGCCGGCGACCCCCGGCCAGACCACAGAGACCCTGCACACCGGACGGTGAGAGCGATGCCCGAACCTCCAGAACGTCCGCTCAAGCAGCGCCTCATGTGGTTCGCGGCGCTCTACGCGGCAGGCGCCCTCGTCACCATTGTCACGGTCTACACCCTGCGCGCCGCCCTGTTCTGGTGAGCGTCAGGAAATCGCGTCCGCATCGGGCGCGATGATCGCGAAACGGTCGGCGAGCGCGGCAAGGCTCGCATTGTGCAGGTCGACCGCACCGATCACGCCGCCGCCGGGCCGCGGCAGGTCGCGGGTCGCCACCGCATTGGCGACGACGGTCGCGCGGTAGCCGAGATCGAGCGCCGCCCGGGCGCTCGAACTGATGCACATGTGGCTCTGGAAGCCGGCGAAGATAATCTCCTTGCGCCCGATCTCCTGTAACAGATCGTGCAACTCGGTATGGGCGAAGGCGTTGGGCAGGGGTTTTTTGACGATCGGCTCGCCATCGGCCGGCACCACCTGCGCGGCGATCTGCCCGCCATGGCCGTCGAGATCGAACACGCCGCCGGCCTTGCCCTCATGGACGATATGGACGATCGGCGTGCCCGCGGCCCGGGCCTTCTCGAGCAGCCGCGCGCCCTCGTCCAGCGCCGGTCCGATCCCGACCAGGGGCAGCTTGCCGTCGACATACTCGTTCTGGCAGTCGATCATCACCACGGTCGACGCGTCGAGCCGGCTCGGCTCCTGCGGCGCGCCTGCCATTTCCATCAGGGTCTTCGGGTCAGCCATATCAAATTCTCCGTTCGCTCATTGCTTGCCGCAGGGCACCGCGAGGACATAGCCGCTTAAGACCGCCCGGAGTCAACAATCGTCGATCAACTTTGATCGAACCACGCACGCCACAAGGCACGCAAACGATCGAGAGGAATTCCTTGCATTGCCCCGGACAGGCGAAGCCCCGCCGGCAAAGGCGGGGCAGCCGGCATGACCCGGTCCGGGGATCTATTCGATCTCTGACGGTCAAGGTATGAAAGGCAGGTGAGAAAAAAGGTGATATTGAGCACAAATTCAGCGATCTCTGATCGCCATATCAGCAGGTTGGCCGTTCGGAGGCAAGAAAGACGTAACCTGTGAAGCACCGGGGACGCCACATTGCATTTGTGCAACATTCGCGCACAAACCAGTTTCCCGGAAAACAGACCCCTTACCCGCTGTCGAGTCGCCATGCTAAGATTCATGGTCCGTGGGCGGAAAAGACACGCGTGGAGGGATCGCGTGAACATGTTGCGTAACAGCAAGGCCATCATGCAATGGGCCGCCTCGACTGCCGCGGCGGCGCTGATCGCTATGGCCGCGCTGCTTGCACTGGCCGTGCCCTCGACGCCCGCGGCGGCGCAGGAATTGAACGACGTCCAGTTAATCGTGAACCCGCGCCTCACATTCGAGCGCATGTACCGGGTGCGGACGGCGGTAAGGGATGCGGTGGGAAATCGGCTGGCCCCCGGTCCGGCCGGGGGCAACACGGACACAGTTGCTGTTCAGCCCGCCGGGGTGATGGTCACGCCGGCAGGGGACACCGATGTCGCGGCGGCCAATCCCAAGTGGAGTGCCTGGATAGACGGGACCTATACGGAGCTCGATGACGACGACCCGGTTGCGGGCTATGACGCCTCGCAAAGCGTGGTGTTGGCCGCGGGCGACTACCGCGCCACCGACCGGTTTCTCATCGGCGCACTCCTCGCTTACAGCGAGTCCGACGTCGACAATGTAATCGGGATATTCGGGCCCGGCGGCTCGACCACGGAGAACCATGGCATCGGCGGCTATATGGGGTTCGTCGTCACCGACAATATCGTGCTCGACGCCTCGTTTCTCTATAGCTGGATCGACAATGAGGTGAGAGGTATCGGCAGTTTCGCCGAGTATGACGGAGAAAGCTGGAACCTCAACGCCAACCTGACCGGATACTGGTACTCCGGGAATCTGCGCTGGTCGCCCACCATCGGGGTGTCCTATGCCAGGACCCGCGACGAAGCCTATACCGACAGCGCGGCCTCGACATTTCCCAGCCAGGTGACGCGCACGGGATCGCTCAGCTTCGGCATGACCCTCGGCTACACCATCGCGCTCGACGACACCCGAACCGCCGAGCCATATGTCAGCGTCGGCGGTGAATGGGAATTCGAGGAGTCGGGCGACCCCTCGCTGGCGGCCGCGACGTTTCCCACCGACGACCGCGAACTGGACGCGGGCATTTCCGCCGGGGTCGACGTCACACTGGCGAGCAACGTGTCCTTGAACCTGAAGGGCAACATCGGCGGCCTTGCCCGCAAGCGCTACCGCACCCTCGGCGGCGGCGGGCAGATTGCGGTTCAGTTTTAGAGCATTGCCGACAATTCGGCCCGAGGTCTTCAGTCGACCAGGACGAACGTGAACCGGCCCTCGGCCTTGTTTGCCCGGAAGCGCCAGTTGCGCTTCAGATTTCGGCGCAGGCAGCGGGTGTTCATTCTGCGATTGTCCACGATGATCGCCGCGCCGACCTTGAGTCCGGATTCATACAGTAGAACATCTGCCGACATCGCCCGCCGAGGCTCGCCCTGCTCCACCGCGTGAGTAAGCCCGCAGACATCCCCCGCCACTGTCGACGGGTCCGGGCCGTCCAGATAGATCAAGTCGGGCACCACGTTGGGCAGGACTTCGAAGCGATGGCAGAGCTCGTTGTTGACGACCGTCAGCCGTGCCTCCGAGTGCCGCAATTCGACGATGTCCTTGAACGCGTCCGGCAGCTTGCCGCGTGTATTGTCGATCCAATGGTGCGAGGTGTCGACGGTGTAGAGCCTGGCGTCTTCGCCGTTTGCCCGCCCGGCGCGGTTCAGGTGCAGCGCGTGCGCCATCACGAGGGTCGAAAAGCCGACACCGAATTCAACAATTGTCTTTGGTTTTTTCCGCCGCACCGTTCGGTGCAGGTAGGCAAGATCCGCGAGCACGGCCCTGTGCTCGCCGGCGTCTCCCCGACGCAGGAGCGCCAGCGCTCCCTGGCCTTCCAGATAAGCCTCCGCACGGCGCCCGTTCGACGCAGCAAGCGGCTTGCGCAACCGCCCCATCACTTCATAGCGCACGCGCTCGAGCGCAGTTCTGCACAGCATATACCCGTCCCCGGTTTCGGCCCTCGCTGCCGATCGGGCCCAGCCTGTTTTGCACCAGACGGTTCTGTTCTTCAGCATGCGCCGTCAACCTGTGCGGCAGCTTTCCGCAGGATTACAATTTCGTAAGAAAAATCTGTCCGCGCATCGCGCCGACGCAATTCGGGAGGGCGCTCTCCCGGGCCGCCTGTTTTCTTTGTGCAGTGGCGGCATATCTTTACAGCCACGCACCGACGGCTCTAAACACCTTCGGTGTATTGGCGCATCGCACGTGTGCCGTCTGTCTCGAACGTCGGGCCGCCGGAATGATCCAGGAATATAAGATCTCCGAGGACGAGTATGTCGAAGCCATGCGGCTGGGTACGAACTCGAAACTGCTTTTCGTTTCCTTGGCCACGGTGGTCGCGATAGCGGTGATTTTCGAGTTCGGTTTTGTCAACACCGATCCGTCACTGGTCTATGTGGTGGCGTATGTGTTCGGCATAAGCCTCATCGTATACGCGGTCTATGTTGCCGTAATGCGGTTCGCCGTGACGCAGAATTTTCGAAAACACTACCGCCAGTACAAACTCATCCAGAGCCCCATGACCATGGAAGTGGTCGAGGATGGCGTCCACTTCACCAGCGACCTGGCCAACAGCAGACTTGAGTGGGATCACTTCACGGGCTGGAGAGAGGACGACAGGTACATACTGCTTTACGTCGCGCCGCGCATGTTCCACATCGTGCCGAAACGCATCTCCGAAGATGGGTTCGACGTCGATCGGTTCAGGGCGAGGCTCACTGAAACGCTCGGCCCGCCGATCTGACCCCGGGCCCGGCCCCCAACGGGGAGCGGCGGGCGCCGCGCGACAGGTCCTCGCCGCAGCCATGCGCCCCGCTCATGCCAGGGTTTCCGTGCGCGACACCGCGTGACGTGATATAGCCGCGCGTTATGTTTGGCCAATCGCAACAGCCCGGCGCAATGCCCAAGGACTGGCGCCGCCCGGTCGTCATGCTCATGCTGATGGCGGTCGCAAACGCCTTTTCCTTCGCGACCTGGGTGGCGCTCCTGAACAACTTTGCGGTCGAGCGGGTCGATTTCACCGGCGTCGAGATCGGCATCCTGCAGTCGATCCGCGAGATCCCGGGCTTCATGGCGTTCGCCGCCGTGTTCTTTCTCCTGGTCATGCGCGAACAGACCCTGGCGCTGGTCTCGCTCGCCCTGCTCGGCAT
>JBPCWF010000098.1:0-3134 GCA_051009775.1 Hyphomicrobiales bacterium
GGTCACACCCGGGACGATCTCGACCGGAACACCGTGCGTGGCAAGTTCGATCAGTTCCTCGCCGCCCCGGCCGAACATGAACGGATCGCCGCCCTTGAGACGCACGACAATGCCGGCCTTTTCGGCCAAGCGGACGAGCAGTCTGTTGATGTCGGGTTGGGGCACCGGATGGTTGTTCGGACGTTTGCCGACATTGATCCTGGCCGTGCCGGAGGGGATCAGGTCGAGAATGTCGTCGGACACCAGGCGGTCGAAAACGACGGCATCGGCGGTCTGTATCAGGCGCAAGGCCTTGAGCGTGAGGAGTTCGGGATCTCCCGGCCCGGCACCGACAAGAGAGACACGACCCTTCGCCGTCATGCTTCTTCCTCCCCAATCTGTTGCCGGGTTGAAAACGGGCGGGTTTTGTGGCCCGCCCGCTTCCGATCGCGCCCGGAAACTCAGTACACGTCGTTGCGTGTATTGAAGACGTTGAACTTGCCGGTCGGCGTGACCAGACGCTTGTCACGGATGACGTGCTTCTTCTTGAGCGTCTTGTCGTCGACCACGACGATGGCCGATTCCTGGTCCTTGCTGTTCCACACAGAGAACCAGATTTCGTCACCGGCCTGGTTGTATTCGCCCTGGACGACCCGGCGCACCCCTTCTGAAATACCCGACCATTCACCGATCGGCAGAACCGTGTACTCGGGCTCGTCCTTGTCGAGCTGGTCGACCTTGAACACCGCGACCGACGAGGCGAGCTCGGCTTCGGGATTGAGCGGCGTATCGATATAGAGGTGGTTCGACTTCGGATGGGTCTTGACGAACAGCGAGCCGCCGCCCTGACCTTCCAGCGTCTGAACCACTTTCCAGGCATGATCCGCATTGCCTTCCGGATCGGTGCCGATCAGCGCGATGGTCTCGTCGCCCAGATGGCTGGTGACCCAGACCGGACCGAACTTCGGATGCTTGATATTGGCGCCACGGCCCGGATGCGGCTTGGGACCGGTTTCGATCAATGCAACCAGCCTGTTGAGCTTGGTGTCGACCACGGCCACCTTGTTGCGCGCGTTAGCGGCAACCAGGAAGTAGCGCCCGGTCGAGTCGAACCCGCCGTCATGCAGGAACCTCTCCGCTTCGATCGAAGTCACTTTGAGGTTTTTGACGTCCTCATAGTTGACCATCAGGATGTGGCCGGTTTCCTTGACGTTGACGATGAATTCCGGGTGGTAGTGCGAGGCGACGATAGCGGCCACCCGGGGCTCGGGATGGAACTCCTGGGTATCGAAGACCATGCCCCGTGTGGAGACGATCTTGATCGGCTCGAGCGTCGCGCCGTCCATGATGACATATTGCGGCGGCCAGTAGGCGCCAGCGATCGCGTATTTGTCCTCCCAACCCTTCATCTTGGAGGTCTCGACCGAACGGGCTTCCGATCCGATCTTGAGTTCCGCAACCGTCGTCGGTTCCTTCATCCACAGATCGATCAGGTTGATCTTGGCGTCACGCCCGATGGTGAAGACATAGCGGCCGGACGCTGACATGCGCGAGATATGCACCGCATAGCCCGTGTCGATCACCGAGACGATTTTCTTGCTGCCCCCGGCGATCAGGGCCACCTGACCACTGTCACGCAGGGTGACCGCGAACAGGTCGTCGAGCTTGAGGTCGTTCATCTGCTTGGTCGGCCGCTCGGCGATGGGCACGTGGACCTTCCACGAGGCCTTCATCTCAGGCATGCCGAATTCAGGCGGCTGGGCCGGCTCGTTGAGCAGGTAGCGCGCCATCAGGTCGATGTCGTCCTTTGTCAGATCGCCCGAGGTGCCCCAGTTCGGCATGCCGCCCGGCGAACCGTAGTTGATGAAGTCGCGCAGATATTCGAAACCGAGCGGCTTGGTGACCTCGGTGGTCAGCGCCTTGCCGGTCGCGCCCTTGCGCAGCACGCCGTGACAGCCGGCGCAGCGCTGGAAATAGATCTGATTGGCGCGGTCGAATTCCGCCTTGCTGAGCTTCGGGTCACCTGGCTTCGCGCCCGGTTGCTCAAGCGTTCCTTCTTTCATGACATCGAGACTGGGCTCGTATTGCCCGCCCGGTGACGTATCGTGCTTCTTGACGTCCGCCTTGTCCTGGGCCGTGGCGGCACCGATCGGACCGGCGAAAATCGCCAGGCCGGTCGCCAGAACAAACGCTGATGTCAGCCTCAAAGACGATCTCGCAGCGAGACCCCACATGGTCTTTCTCCCTTGCTGAATCCTACGCTTAATCGTGCGGGAGCCTCACATGGGCTGCCTTGACTTTCGTCAAGCCTCCGAAGCGATTGACATCGGTCAAGGCATGCAGGCCCGCACAACCAATAATCCGACCGGGATGATCGAGCAGCGGAACCTATGGCAAGGACGCGCAGGCGTGGCCTTTTTGGCGCTCGTCGTCATGCTGATTGCCGGCGCTCCCGGAGCCGGAGCCGCCTCCCCCGAAACCATCGAACGTGTGTTCCCCGCAGGCGACCGGACCGTCGATGCGTCCGACCTGCCCGGTCCGCCGCCGGTCACCAGAATCACCTCCGGCGGCGAGCTCCTGGGTTACGTGTTCTCGACCCGGGACGTGGTCGGTTCGATCGGCTATTCCGGCAAACCGATCGACATCGTCGTCGGCCTGTCGGTGGACGGAACCCTGACCGGCGCCCAACTGGTGGCCCATCAGGAACCGATCCTGATCATCGGTATCTCGTCCGAGCGCCTGTCGGCATACGTTTCCGATTTCACCGGCTACGATATCCGCAAGGACGCGACGGTGACCGGAGGCGGCATCCCGGAGGTGGTCTCGGGCGCGAGCGTGTCGAGCGCCGTGATCCGCAATGCCATCATCCGCTCGGCTCGGACCGTCGCCAACACATACGGATTGCTTGGGCAGTCTCCCGACGACCGGCGTCTCGACAGGGCATCCTTCGCCGAAGCGTCCTGGTCCGATCTGACCGCGGACAAGTCGATCGCCCGCCGCACCGTCACCCAGCGCAACTATGCGAGCGCGCTTCCCGCAGGGGCCGCCGGTGGTGCAGATGCGCCTGACCCGGATAGCCTGTTCATCGAGCTGATCGCCACCCTGGTCACACCGGCCCGCATCGGCCAGAACCTTCTCGGCAAGAGAGCCTTCGA
>JBPCWF010000099.1:0-7007 GCA_051009775.1 Hyphomicrobiales bacterium
GGCTGGGCGATGCCGACCATGGCCACCTGGGTGACCCATCTCGACGCCGGGTTCGAGACCGCGCCCGCGCGTTCGACCGACGGCATGGTCGTCGCGGTCGCCGAAGGCAGCGGCAGCATCGAGGCCGGCGGCGAAAGCCTGGACTTCACGCAGGATGACGTCATTGCGGTGCCGGGCTGGACATGGCGGAGCGTCAAGGCGTCGAGCGATTGCGTGCTGTTCTCGTTCTCCGATCGCGCGGCGCAGGAGAAACTCGGCCTGTTCCGCGAGGAGTGCGCGCCTGTTTCGTGACCCGATGGGGTGAGCCCGGATAGATGCCATGAAGATCTGCCGATACAACGACAACCGCCTCGGCGTGATAGACGGCGATGATGTCATCGACGTCTCCGCAGCGCTGGAAGTGCTGCCGACCGTGCGCTGGCCGGTTCCGGCAGGCGATCTCCTGATCGCGCATCTGGGCGATCTGCGTGCGGAGATCGGCCGTCTGGCGGATACCGGTGACCGGGTGGCCTGTTCCGACGTTGTGCTCAAGAGCCCGGTGGCCAATCCGGACAAGATCATCGGCGCCCCGGTCAACTATCTCAAGCACCAGGACGAGGCGCAGAAGGATGCCGGCATCAACTATGGTTCGGACGTCAAGACGATCAACGAATACGGACTGTTCCTCAAAGCGAACAGTTCGCTGGTGGGGCCGGGCGAGGGGGTCTCGGCCAAGTTTCCGGACCGCCGGATCGACTATGAGGTCGAGCTTGCGGTGGTCGTCGGGCAGGGCGGCCGGGACATCCGGGAGGTCGATGCCATGGCCCATGTCGCGGGCTACGCCATCGGCATCGACATGAGCATCCGCGGCACCGAAGACCGCAGCTATCGCAAGTCGCTCGACAGTTTTTCCGTTCTCGGGCCCTGGCTGGTGACCGCGGACGAAATCGCCGATCCGGGCCTGCTCGACCTTGAACTGTCGGTCAACGGCGAGATGAAGCAATCATCCAGCACCAGCTTCCTGATCTTCGATGTGCCCCAACTGATCGCCTATGCGTCGCGCGCCTTCACGCTTCATCCCGGCGACATCATCATGACCGGCACGCCGGAGGGGGTCGGACCGGTCGCGCCCGGAGATGTCATGACGGCACGGGTCGAAGCGGTCGGCGAAATGGTCGTCGAGGTTCGGGCGTGAGCGATACACCGACCATTGCGCGCGCGCCAAAGGCCGATGGAAAGCCGACCCGTACCGGCCTGCGCTCGGTCATGGGCTTTGGCGTGCGCCGGCTGCATGGCCTGTTCGTGGCGGGATGGGCGCGGCATTTCCGTGGTCTGGGCATCGACGTCACTCCGATGCAGGGCGGCGCGCTGCTGCTGCTCGAAGAGAACCCCGGCATATCCCAGAACGCGCTGGCGCGGCTGCTCGGGATCGAACCGCCGACGCTCGCCCAGACACTGAACCCGCTGGTCGAGGCGGGCTACGTGCAGCGCTACGACGCGCCCAGGGACCGGCGCGCGGTTGCGCTTCATCTGACCCGGTCCGGGCGGGACCTGACCCGGGCCATCCAGTCGGAACTGCCGGATCACGAGGCCGACATTCTGAGCGTGCTGCCGGAAGAGGACAGGGCGACATTGCTCCGGCTGATCGATCGGGCCGTCGACGGACACAATGCAGATCGGCGAAACGATCCGTCATAGCGTTCGGAGACTCATTCCATCTGGCCCGGAAGCCACGTAACGATCGCCGGATAGAGATAGATCAGTACAACGTTGAGCAGGATGACGGCGACAAAGGGCATGACGCCGTAAACGATCGTCTTCATTGGCACGTCGCCGCTCATGCCTCTCAGCACGAACAGGATGATGCCCACGGGCGGCGTGATCATGCCCACTTCGATCATCAACACCAGCGCCACGCCGAACCAGATCGGATCGAAGCCCAGGACCGTCACGATCGGGTAAGCCACGGGCAGCGTCATCAGCATCATGGAAATGGGATCGATAAACATCCCGAGCAGAATGTAGATCAGGGCAATGATGGTCATGACCACCCAGGGCGAGAACTGGACCGCCTGCACTTCGGCGACAAGGCTCACGGGAAGCCGGAGAACGTCGAACACCCAGCTCAGTATCGACGCTCCGACGACGATCAGCAGCAGGAACGATGTGACCTTGACGGTCTCAAGGGCGGTCTCATGGAGCATGCGCCAGGTGAACTTGCCGCGTTGGACGCACAGCAGCATGGCAATGACCGCGCCGATCCCGCCGGCTTCGGTGGGTGTCGCAATGCCCATATAGAGCGACCCCAGCACTGAGACGATCAAAACCAGAAAAGGCAGCACGCCGAGCAGGGCTTCGAGTTTCTCACGAAGCGTATATGTCCTGCCTTGCGGCGCCGCTCCCTTGACGGCCGTCGACCAGATCAGCACGGCGATCATGAACGACACCATCAGCACCAGACCGGGAATGACGCCTGCGATGAACAGCACGGTTATCGGTGCGCCGACGGTGGTGCCGTAGATGATCATGGCGATGCTGGGCGGAATGAGGATGCCGAGCGTCCCGCCCGCCGCGATGACGCCGTAGGTCAGTTGCGGGCTGTATCCGCGCTTGATCATTTCCGGACATGCGACCGCCCCCATCGTTGCGGCTGTCGCCAGGCTCGAGCCCGACACCGCGGCGAAGATGCCGCAAGCGCCGATGCTGGCATGGGCGATCCCGCCGGGGGTGCGCCCGAACCAGCGCAGCAGGGCATCGAACATCTGGGTCGTCACACCGCTGCGGAGCAAAAGGCCGCCCATCAGCACGAACATGGGAATGGCCGTCAGCGTGAAGGAGTTCACGCTGTTCCACGAGCGCTCCGCCAACAGCGAAAGCTGCGGCTGCGGAAGCAGGAAACACAGGCCCAGCAAACCGACCATGCCGAGCGCCAGTGAGATCCTCACGCCGATCAGCAGGAAGAACAGCATGACAAGAACAATGAGAAGGCCGATGGGAAGCAGCGTCAGACCGCGCGCCCACAGGAAGGTGACTGCGATCGATGCGATGACGGCCGCGAAAACGGTGAGAATCCTGGGTCCGCTCCAGGCCCAGACCGCGACGGCGAAGGCGCAGGCGATGCTCGCGCTGCCCCAATCGAGCGCGCCTGCCGTGATCGGCACCGGATACGGGCCGAGCGCCACCAGGACTATTGCCAGGGCGATAAAGGCGGACGGAGCGGTCCACCATCGCAAAGGGTTTGCCGGAGAAGACAGCCGGTGAATGTCGGCCAGAATGGCCAGGGTGAACAGGCCGTAGCCGAGGGAGACGGCGAGTTCGGGAATCCACTGCGGCGTCGCCAGCAGTCCCCAGTTTCGGGTGTCGTTGATGTATTCCTGGTAGTTGAACGACATCATCTGCCAGGTGGCAAACACGACGAAGAACAATCCGAGCCAGTGCGTGAGAATCTCAAGCTTGTGGCGTGTTGGCGGTGCGAGCTGGCCGACGATCAGTTCAACCCGGATATGGCTTCCCTGCTTTTGCGCGTAGGCCAGCCCGATGAAGGTGATGCCGAGCAGCAGATAGGTGGCGTATTCGGTCGCCCAGACCGTCGGTTCGTTGAAGACGTAGCGGGAAATCACCTCATAGCAGGTGCTCAGCACGATAATGACCAGCGCGACCGAGCTTACCGCGCCCGCGGCGGCGGACATGAGATCGACCGTCTGCGTGAATTTCGAGCTCGCACCGCCGTCTGGGGCGGTGCCGTCGTCTTCGTCGCCTGAGCTCATGCCGCGTCCCTCTGCCCCCGCTGCCGCGATGCTACGCCATCCAATCCGTCCGTCTTACTGCCGCACGGGCCACCAGAATAGACAAGGCCGAAGCGGTGTTCCAGGATCCGGCCGAATTCACGTCAGCAGCTCAAATCGCTCATTCATGCTGCAAATCTGGGGTTTTCGGGTTCATGAAATGTGCCCCGTGACACCCAAATTATCTTCATACTATATGATTGTCATACAAAATTAATGTTGCTACGCTTTGCAGTAATTCACCCGCCGGAGGCCGCTGCAGACGCCACTCATGGGCTGTCTGCGACGCGCGCCTCTCTCGGGAAGGCTTCGTCACCGGTGTCTTGCGCGGGCCGGTCCAGCCCAGGCAAGCTGAAACGGGCGTCAAGGTTCGGGGAAACCAGAAAAGCGGAAACGTATCCAACAGGAGAGGGCAGGCATGACAAAGCTATATGCACTTTTACTCGGTCTCATCGTCTCGGTGTCGGCAATGGCGGCGCAGGCACAGGAACTCGATCTGACGCTGGTCATGATACCCGGTCCCGGCTCGACCTACTCCCGCGCGGTGCTGCAGATCCCCGAGCGCATCGAAAAGGCGACCGGCGGGCGGGCAAAAATCACCATCAACAATTCGTTGGTCAAGGGCACCCAGCTGGCGCCGTCGGTGCGCGATGGCCGCGCGCAGATGTCCGCCGTGCTTCATCCCTATTTGAGCTCCGGCGACCCGCGTATGGGATTGCCGCATCTGCCCGGTCTCATCGAGAGCATCGAGGAGTACAAGTTCGTCTGGGACGCGTTCTACGGCAAGCTGCTCGCCGACATCTGGCTTGAGAAATGGAACAGTGTCGTGCTGGCCGAGGGCGCGTTTTGCACGCAGAACCTGTGGTCGAAAACCCCGATCAGAACGATCGAAGACTTCAAGGGCAAGAAAATCCGGGTCAACAACACCGAGTCCGCCCATCTCTTGAACGCTCTCGGCGCAAAACCGACCCCGATCGCCTGGGGCGAAATCCCCTCGGCCCTCCAGCGCGGCCTGATCGACGGCATCATGTCGGCGAGCTGCGCCGGACGGCAGCACGGTTTCGGGCGCGTGACGAAATACCTGCAGAACTGGAAAACCGGCCCGATCGTCGGCTGGGCCGTTCTGATCAACAAGGACGAGTGGGCCAAGGTTCCCGCCGACCTGCAGAAGCTCATCAAAGACGAGATGTGGGCGCTGCAGGAAGAGGGTTTCCACACCTACAACGAATACCAGAGCACCGTTCAGAAGGCTCTGGAAGAGGAAGGGGCGGAGTTCTGGGTCGCGTCCGACAGCGAACTCAAGCGCCTCTTCGTGCCCAAATACACCGATGCCGTCTACGACACCTGGTACAAGCGAGCCGAAGAACTCGGCATCGACGGCAAAGCGCTTGTTCAGCGTGTGCGCACGGTTCTGGGCAAGTAGCCGGCCGCGACCCCGGGGCCGTTGACGGTCCCGGCTTGACCGAAGCCGGCTGAATTGTGCTCAATCCCTTTCGGCCGGGGCTGAAAAGGTCGGATATGGGAAGCGGGACGTGGCATGGCGGCTGCGGTGAACCTGGACGCCCTTCTCAAGCCGGGATCGGTGGCCGTGCTCGGGGCATCGGTGCGGCCGTCGATTGGCCGCTCCATCATCGCATCCCTGGGGATGCTCGGGTTTCCCGGAACGATCTACCCGGTCAATCCGAAATACGACGAGATCCTGGGCCATCCGTGCTACGGCAGCCTGGAAGATCTGCCTGCCGCGCCCGACGTCGTTGCCTTTTGCGTGGGGAGCACGCGCATCCTGGAGAATTTCCGCCGCCTGCCTGCGTGCGGCGCCGGGGCCGCGGTGATCTACGATGCGGGCTTCGCCGAGGCCGGCGAAAAAGGCCGTGAACGCCAGGACGAACTGGTGGCGATCTGCCGCCGGGCGGGCATCGCGCTGCTCGGCCCCAACTCGATGGGCTGCCTCAGCCCATGGAACCGCGCGACCACCTACCTCACAAGGCTGCGCGACCCCGAAGGGCTTGCGGGCAATGTCGGCCTGATCTCCCAGAGCGGCTCGGTGTGCATCGGCCTCCTGGGCGATATCAGGCGTTTCGGCTTCAGCCACGTCATTTCCTCAGGCAACGAGGCGGTGGTCACGACGGCTGATTACATCGACTACCTGGTCGACGATCCCGAGACCCGGGTGATCGCCACGTTCACCGAAACGGTCAACGCACCGGAGCAATATGTGGCGGCGCTCGACCGGGCGGCGGCGGCCGGCAAACCGGTCGTGGTGCTCAAGGTCGGCCGCAGCGAACGGGCGAGGCGTGCCATCACCAGCCATACCGGCGGTCTGTCCGGAGAGGCCGCGGTGTTTTCCGAGGTGCTGCGCGCGCACCGGGCGATCGAAGTCCATGACCTCGACGAAATGACCGAAGTGCTGGCGGCATGCCAGGCTGTCCGATGGCCGCGGGGGCCGCGCCTTGCGGTCGCCACCGGCTCCGGCGGCCACGCCGAACTGATGCTCGACCTTGCGGCGCGCAACGGCATCGAGTTGCCGGCCTTGCCGCCCATCCAGCGCGCCGAGATTGAGACCGTAATCGGGCGGCTTACCGGTGACGGCAACCCGACCGACTTCTGGGGCAATGGTGACCATCGCACGAACCTATCCCATTGCCTGAAGGTGCTGCGCGAAGGCGCGGCCTACGATGCGCTTGTTCTGTGCATGGATTCACACGACCACGATCCGATGGCGGCCGAGGCAATGTACGATTGCGTCGGGTTGCTGCGCGACAGCGCCGCGCAGAGCGAACTGCCGCATTATCTCATGGGGACGCGCCCCGGTATTCTGGACACGGGTCTGGTTGGGAAACTGGCGGAGGCTGGCCTGGCGACGCTCGGCGGAACGCATCAGGGCCTGCTGGCGCTTGACCGTCTGGCGCGCTGGGTCGGATGGCGACGCCGGGAGCGCGCGCCCACCGCCGGCGGCAAACCGGTACTGGCCGGGCTTCTCGCCGGCACTCCCGGGCGCCGAACGATCAACGAATTTGACACCAAGCGTGCCTTGGCGGCCAGTGGACTGCCCACTGTCCCTGAGTGGTGGGCCACAAGCCTGGACGAGGCGCTGCTTGCAGCCGAAGAGACCGGCTATCCGGTGGTGCTCAAAGCCGCGGGCGATGACCTCGCGCACAAGACCGAACACGGCCTGGTGCGCCTCGATCTGAGAGAGGCGCGTGAGCTCGATATGGCCTGGAAAGACCTGCAGGATACGTGCGG
>JBPCWF010000100.1:0-5244 GCA_051009775.1 Hyphomicrobiales bacterium
TTCATATACGTATAAATCTACTTTCTGTTCAAAGCAAAACCAGCTCGCAGTCGAACCAGGCATCTTTTCAACAATCTATGTTGACTTTTGCGTCAGGTCTGGCGCGTCCATGTTGGCGATCACAGCGACTGTCGATCCGATCAGGATCATTTTCTTTACTCAAGCAACTTCTGATCCTCCCCGCCCTTAGAGCATCGTTCCTTCATATGGAATCGTTTGATGGTGCCAAATCAGGTCAGCCGGCTAGACGCAAAGCGCAGCGCGATGTGGGGCATCGAGTAGGGCGTCCACACGCCATATATAGCGCCGCCATTTTGTACGCTTCTTGATGACGATATGAGAACGCCTTGAGCGCCGGTTTTCCCCCGGCATGCGTAATCCCGCCTCGTAATGACGTTGATGCAAAGCTCTAACTCTACTGGCGGCCTGCCGGCGGGTGTTGTTATCGAAGCAATTGGCGCGTAGCCGGACCTCGTGGCGGCAAGTACAGGCCAGCGCTCGTTCTTCCAACCGCGCAGCCGGACCGGCAGTCGATCGAGGCAAGCTATGGGTCTCACCTGGACGCGACCGCTGAGCGCAGTCAGGACGGTCCTTGAAAGGGTCGTCCCGCACGAACGGGACACAGGGTCCTCCCGGACACGGGCGATGACGTCCCCGGAGCGGCGTCCGGACACGACCGGCAGAGGCCGCTTCGTGATCCTCGGCGCCGGAGCGGTCGGCTCGCACCTCGCCCACGCGCTTCACCATTGCAGAGAAAACCGCATCCGGATCACGATCGCAGACGTCGATGTTGCCGTTCGCGACGCCTGGGCGGCCCGTGGCGTGCCGGTCATGGAACCGGCTTTCGAGCTCGCCGCCTTCGCCTGGCAGGAAACCGACATCGTCGTCCTGGCCACCAAGGCGACAGCGGCTGCTTCAGCGCTGGCGTCGGTTCCGAGGCGGGTGCCTGTGATCGTGGTCTCCAACGGTATCATCGAAGCCGCCGACCTGGGGCTGAGACGATCGCTCGGCTGGGGTGTGGTCGATTTCGCCGCCAGCGCGGAGGCGCCGGGACGGTCCGTCTGCACCCATCCCGGAAGGTTGACGCTGGGCGCATACGGCGCCGGCGACGCCCCCCAACGGCTTGCCGGAGCCTTCGCGGGGTCGCCCATCCAAGCACGGCTCATCTCCAACATTGACGGCTACCGGTGGTCGAAGCTGATCTTCAACGCCAGCTTCTGCCCGATCGCCACGCTCACGGGACAGACTTATGGCCATGTCTTCGCCCACCGGCCGAGCCGTCGAGCGTTGCGGCGTCTATTGTCGGAGGGAGTGGCGATCGCCCGCGCCGCGGGCATCGACCTGGTTCGGGTTCACGGCAACCTGCCGTCGACCCTGGCGCGCGTGCTCGGCGTTCCGCTGCTGTCCGAGATCGCCGGCCAGATCGGATCGCGCGAGGCCCGGAGCATCGAAAGCGTCATGCTGGACGACCTCCGGCGGGGCATGCCGACCGAGGTGGACTTCCTCAACGGCCATATCGTCCGCACAGCGCAACGCCTTGGGGTCCCGGCTCCAGCCCATTGCCGCATGGTTCAACTGATCCACGACCTCGAGCGAAGCGGCAAGGCGCCGGGTCTGGACCGCGCGGCCGAACTGCTGGCGCCTGGAAGGCGGATATGGGGTTACAGGCGGGCCTGCGCGATCAGCGCATCGCGGCCTCCGATTTCCTCCACCCAGCGGCCCAGGTCCTCCAGCCCCTCTTCGAACCCGACCCGCGGACGATAGCCCAACTCGTCATGCGCACGGGTCGTGCAGTAGTGCCTGTTGGTCATGGCCGATCGGACGCCGAAATAGGCCAAGGGGACCGTCAGACCGAGCAGGTCGGCGCCACGATCGAGCGCCCAGGCGGCCGGCACCGCCAGCGCGGCCGGGACGGACAGGAACTTCGGGCGGATCCCGACGGCCTCCATCTGCCGGGTCAGGAACTCACGCCACCCCACCTGGAAGTCATCGAGCAGGAAGTAAGCGCGGCCGTGCGCTTCCGGCGCATCGAGCGCGGCAAGTACCCCGGCCAGCAGGTTCTCGATATGGCAGGAGGCTTCGAGGTTCTCACCTTTTCCTATCGCGGGGATCCCAAACCACCCGGCCGCCAGCTTGGCCATTATTGGCAGGACGGTGGTGTCTCCCCTGCCCCAGACAATGGCGGGACGCAGGCTGGTCACCTGCAGCCCGCTTCGGCCGTGGCCGGCCAGGGCCTGCTGCTCGCCCAAGGCCTTGGTCTCGCTGTAGACGTCGATGAAGCGCGCAGGGTAAGGCATGGATTCGTCCGCGTCGCGCAGATCGCGTCCGGCGAAGACCACCGCATCCGAGGCGATATTGACCAGACGCCGGACGCCCGCCGTTTGCGCCGCCCGCACCACGTTGCGGCTGCCCTCGACATGGATGCGATGGAACACTTTCCTGCTCGCCGCCAGGGGTAAGCCGGCGGCATGGACGATCGTATCGCAGCCGCGCGCAGCCGCGGAGAGACTCGACGGCTCTGTCAGATCACCCTGCACCACCTTGGCTCCGGCAGCCGCCAGGGGCGCGGCCTTTCCAGGCTCGCGCGCCAGCGCGACGACCTTATCTCCGCGCTCCAGCAGGCCCGCGGCAACCCGGCCTCCCACGAATCCGGTTCCCCCAGTCACCATGATTTTCATCGGCCAGTTCCGGCTGCAGCCCGCGCTTGCATGGAATGTTTTGCAAGCGCATACCCAAGGTCCCATATGCCGCCGAGGTTTTCAGCATCCCTCAACACCGCATCGAAGGCACGGCCGATCCAGGTAATATCCGTATTGTCGATGATAAAAGGCGGCAGCAACTTGATTACAGGTTGGTGTGCGCCGGCCACCTGAGCGAGGATCCTGTGTTCTTTGAGCATTGGGACCAGCAGGAGCTGACAAAACAAACCGCGTCGTGTCTCTTCGATGAGCTTGTATGCGGTCTTGAGTCCCAGGGATCGAGGCGCACCGATCTCAACGCCGATCATCAAACCTCGTCCGCGCACTTCGACGTCGAAATCCTTGCCGGCACATCGACGGTGCAGAGTATCGATAAGTCGTTCACCACGACGTTCCGCCAACTGGATAAGCTGCTCGTTCTCAATCGCCGCCAACGTGGCGAGGCCCGCTGCCATGGCGAGATCGTTCTTGGAGAAGGTCGACCCGTGCACCACGACGCGATCCATCCGGTCGAACACCGCATCAAATATCCATTTCCGGCATGCAACGGCTCCGACCGGCACGAAGCCGCCGGACAACGCCTTCGCCAGCAGCACGATGTCGGGTTCGACATTCCAATGCTCACACGCAATGAATCGGCCGGTGCGGCCCAATCCAGTTTGCACTTCGTCTGCAATGAACACGGCGTTGTGCGACCGGCACAGGTTGGCCGCCTTGGCCAGGTATGTTTCGCCGGGCAGGTATACGCCTTTGCCCTGGATCGGCTCGACGATGAAGGCCGCCACATCCCCTTTGCGCAATTCACGTTCAAGCGCAGGCACGTCGTCAAAGGGTATCTCGGTGCAATCTTCGAGCAGCGGACCGAAACCTTGGCGGAATTGCGCGTCGGCAGTCACCGACAGCGCACCATAGGTCAGCCCGTGAAATGCGTTTGAGCAGTAGAGAATTCGGCTGCGTCCGGTTGCGAACCGCGAAAACTTGATCGAAGCCTCCACCGCTTCGGTGCCGGAGTTACAGAAGTAGTATTTTTCCAACCACGGCATGTATCGGTTCAGGGTTTCCGCCATCAGCCCGGCGAGAATGGAAGTGTCGAACTGCACAAGCCCCGGCAGCTGGAGGTCGATAACCGTCTTCAGGGTATCGGCGACCACTTGGTGGCTGCGCCCCAACGCAAAGACCCCAAACCCGCTGAGCAGATCCAGATAGCGCGTTCCCTCAGCATCAAAAAGATAAGCACCCTCGGCGCGAACGTAATCGACGTCGAACCCGAGCGTTCTGAGGACGTTGACGAGCTGTGTATTGAGATGCCGTTCGTGCAGTTGGCTCCTGTTCGGCCGCTGCGCGTCGATCAAGTCCTCAATGTTAAAATCCATGATTCAGCATTGCTCATCATCTGCGTGTAGCCTCCCATCAATATGTACGACCGGGGCTCGTCGAAATTGCCTCGATTGAGCGATCTGTATTCTGCGGGGACAGGTGAAAATCTCTAGAAATCAATGCTGGGCGCAGCGTCGAAGCTGGGCATGGGTTCGATACTCGGTCCGAAAGTAGGCAGATCCGCCCCCCGACCGGGATCGGGCTGCATCGGCGGAACAGCCTCCAGAGGTGGAACCGCTACGGCCGGCGGAACCGGAATTTCAACCCTTGGCCAGATGGGATCGATATACGGCGGATAGTATCGCCAGTAGGATCTGACGCCGCGACTGAAGCGTCGTCCGGGCCCCATGCAATTGCGCATGGCTTTCACGGCTGCATTGACATAGCGGCCCTTTGGGAACGTCCTCAGGTAATGACGATATGCCGCACAAGTTCGAACGCCCTTTGTGCTGGCCCACGCCCGCCGATCGGCACTGCCGCTAAGCTGTTTTCGCACGGGCATCAACAGGGCGTAAGCCGCCGCCAGCTTGAGCCCCCCAGGAACGAAAACCGGCGACCATGCCCCGGCCTCTCGCGGCGCGCTCATTGCGAAAGCGGCTATGAACAGAAAAAGGACCGGGTGGACGGGCACGGTCCACCCGGTCAAGCAAGCGCTGATTGAGCGATGTGGGGGTTCATCAGTGCTTGATACGGTGCTCGTTTCCGAGCTCGCGGGATCAGGTCTTGCAGTCGAACAGGCGACCGCATTCGGTATTGGTCTATCCGTTCTCATCACAGAATTTCTTTGTGCCGTACCCCCCTGCTCATGGAACATGACGACGCCAGCCTCCCGGGGACATGCGGCCCTAATCTCGATCAATCAAAAAATCATCGGCGTCATTCTCCATGCCGCGCCCCAACGCGGATTTTGTTCAGCCGTCGAAAGTTTGGGCAGTTGCAGCAGCGTCCGACTCGGCAGCGATTACAGCTGCAGGCGGAGAATGCGCGGTCAAAGCAGCCGCAAACCCACATCAAAAAGCGCGTAAAACGACGGAGCCATACATTTCCTGACCGGCCATCAATCAAGGCTTCGCTCGTAGTGGACTGATTGCGCTCAGATCAATCGACGCGCCGGCTCATAAGAAGGCTGACACCGATGTGAGGCAGTGCGGGCACGGGGTCGATGTCG
>JBPCWF010000101.1:0-2863 GCA_051009775.1 Hyphomicrobiales bacterium
TGATCCTCAAGCTCCGCCTCGAAGGACCTGATCTCGTCATAGGCCCGCATCCAGTCTGCTTCCGAAGCGAAGCCTTCGACCCTTTCGACCAGAACGCGGCCGTACCATGAGCGATCGAAGATGGTGATATGGCCCTGTCTGGGAATATGACGCCAGAAGCGCCACAGGTAGGGTTGTTCCTTTTCCTCGTCGCTCGGGGCGGCGATCGGGATGACCCTCAGCATTCTCGGATCCATCGCTTGAACGACGCGCCGAATGGCGCCGCCCTTGCCGGCGGCGTCGTTTCCTTCGAACACGGCAACCAGGGCGCGGTCCTCGAACTTCTTGCGAAGGGTCAATGCCGTCAGGCGGCGCTGTTCTTTGTCGAGCCGCTTTTTGTAGTCGTCGCGGTCAAGCGACTTGCCGAGATCGAGTGCGTCCAGGAGGTTGGGGCCTTCACGGCTGATCACTGCGCTGGCCCCGGTCTTCGGGAGCGCCGGACCGGCTTGCTCCAACCGGTTGCGGATCGCGTCCCGCAGCGTGCGGCCGATCGTCAGGTCGCGGTAACGCCGGTCAGCGCTTGCAAGCGGAATCCATGGCGCGTGGTCCGTACTGGTTGTGCTCACAAGCTCCTCCACGACCTCCATGCACTGATCGTATCGCTTGAAGAACGCCTCCCCGGTCTCGACATCCACATCGGACAGTTTCCAGGCGACGGGGCCGCCCTTTTTATTTGGATGCTTCATACGCCTGAACCTCCGCTTGATGTCCTGGAGGTCTTGATTGTTCGATGCCAGCAACATGAACTTCAGGAACAGAGCGCCTTCATCCGCAAGCATCCGCTCGAAGCGCAGGATCTCGTCTATACGGTCGCGGAATTTCGCTCGCTTGATGCGGCCGAGGATGTAGTCGCGCAGGGGGGCTTCGTACCAGCTGCTGAGGAAGATCCCGATCCTGCCCTTGCGCGGCAGCGCCCGCCAGAAACGCCACATGCGCGGCCGGTCGGCTTCCTCGTCGCTGGGCGCGAAGGTGCCGTAGGGCCGGATGTGCCGGGAATCCATCCAACTCATAAGCTGGCGGGCCGCGGCGCTGCGGCCAAGCGGGTCCATCCCGCCCAACAAAACGATGACCGGAGCCTCGCCGGCCTCCAGGAAGTCGAACTGAGCGTCGATCAGTTCGCCGCGGAGAACCGGCTCTTCGGCCTTGAAATCCGCTTTGGAGACTTCATGCTCCAGACCCAGGGATTCGAACACGTCAGCACTCCTCAAACACAACAAACAACCCGCAGCTTACCAGCAAGCCGGCGCCGGTCCAGGGAAGGTGGCCTGGTCACGCAGGGACGCGCGATTGTGCTTCCGTCGGGCGAGGGCGGGCATCTGGCAGGCCAAGTGCCTCCCGCAGGCGCCCATTGAGCATAGCCCAACACGGCTGCGATGTGCCGCCAGTGCATTGCCATTTTGCGACAAACTGTTACGACTGACGGGTGGGACGTTTGATTTCGAGCGGCTTCAATGCAAATGTCCTCGTCTTACAAAAAGAAAAGCGGGAGCGGATGATAAAATTCAAAACAGTAGTTGCCGGAATTGTGCTTCCGGCCATCTGTGGTCTTGCGATTGGTGTGGCCTCGGCCCAACGGACAGGTCCCTGGGCGCCGCATAACGGACTTCAGATCACCCGCGCGTTCACCAGTGACTACGGACCGGACGCCGAAGAGTTCAACACCATCGTCTCGGTCAACAGCAGGGGGGTTGTGATCGACTATACCGACACGAGGGGCACGGTCGCGCGGCGCAAGATCCGGGCGGAGGACCGTCTCAACGCGCGCGGCTATCTCATGGGGTTTGCCGATGGCCTGCCCAACGTGATCCCCGGAACCACGACCCTTGGCATATCCACCACCGTGCTGGAGCAGCTCAGGGCCGAGGGCCAGGCCCCGCTTGCCCTGATCTACGACACCACGCTGACGCCGATGCCCGGCCGGCTCACGCTGGTGGAGCAGAATATCAGAGTGCCGGTGCTGGTCGAGAACCAGGTGGTGCAGGTTGCCGCGTTGCGTGCAAACGGCACCTTCAAGAAGGGCAAGCGCAGTGCCACGGGCAAATTCGTTTTCCTGGACGACAAGAACCAGCCGGCATTGATCGGCTATACGATCCAGTTCGATTTCGAACGGCGGCCCCGGACCGTGCGCACCGTGCGCATCACGTCGGGCCGGTCGCAGCAGGCCGCCATGGAGCAATTGCTCAGGACGGTGCGCAAGCTGGAGCTCTACGGCATACATTTCAGTTTCGACAGCGCGGCGCTCCGGCCGGAAGCGCGTTCGCTGGTCGCCGACATCGCGACCACGCTCAAGAACAATCCAAGCTGGACCCTGTCCATCCAGGGTCACACGGACTCGATCGGCACGCCGGACTATAACCAGAAGCTGTCCGAGCGCCGCGCCGCGGCGATCATGAAGGCGATCATCAGACGCCACAAGATCGATCCGCAGCGCCTCGAGGCAGTGGGCTTCGGTCAATCCAATCCGAAAGCCAGCAATGACAACCTGCAGGGCCGTGCGCTCAATCGCCGGGTGGAACTGGTGAGGACTGACAGGTAGCGCCGGAGATCGCCGCCCGGAATGGCGCGAGCCTTGTCAATCCGGTGCACCTTCGCTATGGCACGTCTGAAGCGTGGGACACTCGAAGGGAAAACACTGTGAATAAGTTGACGCGCATCCTTCCGGCACTGATTGCATCTGGCTTAGTGCTCGCGGCATGTGAGGACAAGGAACAGCAGGCCAGGCCGGAAATCGTCCGGCCCGTGGTAACGCTGAAGGTAAACGATTCCGAGGGCTATCTGCGCCGCGCCTTTTCCGGCCGGGCGAAGGCCGCAAACGAAGTCGAGC
>JBPCWF010000102.1:0-5306 GCA_051009775.1 Hyphomicrobiales bacterium
AGGCACATTCGCCCGCGGCGATCAGGCCGCGCACCGTGGCGTCGGGATCGCCGTTTTTCGGCGAGATCACCTCGCCCATATAATTGGTCGGGATGCCGCCCATATTGTAGTGGACCGTCGGCAGCACCGGGATCGGATCGCGGGTCACGTCGACGCCTGAGAAGACGCGGGCGGATTCCGAGATGCCGGGCAGGCGTTCCGCCAGGAGGTCCGGATCGAGATGGTCGAGATGGAGATAGATGTGGTCGTTCTCCGGCCCGACGCCGCGGCCCTCGCGGATCTCGATGGTCATGGAGCGGGACACCACATCGCGTGAGGCCAGGTCCTTGGCCGACGGCGCATAGCGCTCCATGAAACGCTCGCCCTCGGAGTTGACCAGGTAGCCACCTTCGCCGCGCGCGCCCTCGGTGATCAGCATGCCGGCGCCGTAGATGCCGGTCGGATGGAACTGCACGAACTCCATGTCCTGGAGCGGCAGGCCGGCGCGCAGCGCCATGGAGTTGCCGTCGCCGGTGCAGGCATGGGCCGAGGTGCAGGAGAAATAGGCGCGGCCATAGCCGCCGGTCGCGAGCACCACTTTGTGGGCGCGGAACCGGTGCAGGGTGCCGTCGTCCAGGCACCGCGCGATGACGCCGCGGCAGGCGCCGTCCTCCATGATCAGGTCGATGGCGAAATACTCGATGAAGAACTCGGCCGAATGGCGGAGCGATTGGCCGTAGAGCGTGTGCAGAATGGCGTGGCCGGTGCGGTCCGCCGCGGCACATGTGCGCTGGGCCTGGCCGCCTTCGCCGAAATGGGTGGTCATGCCGCCGAAGGCGCGCTGGTAGATCTGGCCCTGCTCGGTGCGGCTGAACGGAACGCCGAAATGCTCCAGCTCGTAGACCGCGTCGGGCGCCTCGCGGCAGAGATATTCGATCGCGTCTTGATCGCCGAGCCAGTCGGTGCCCTTGACCGTGTCATACATGTGCCAGCGCCAGTCGTCGTCGCCCATATTGCCGAGCGAGGCGGCGATGCCGCCCTGGGCCGCGACCGTATGGCTGCGGGTCGGAAACACCTTGGTCACGCAGGCAGTCTTGAGGCCGGCCTGGCTGCAGCCGAGCGTTGCGCGCAGGCCCGCGCCGCCCGCGCCGACCACGACCACGTCGAAGGAATGGTCGACGAACTCATAGGCCCTGCCGTTGAAGGCGAAATTGGACTGTGCGCTCGATCCGTTGCTGGCCATAGCCCGGTTAACCCCCGAAACTCAGTTTCAAGATTGCGAATGTACCGGCGAGGCCGATGATCACGGAAAAGAACGTGTTGCCCAGGATTGCCGCGATCTTCATGCCTTCGCCGTGCACGTAGTCCTCGATGATGGTCTGCATGCCGAGATACATGTGATAGACGCCGCTCAGGATGATCAGCAGGAACAGGATGGCGACCGGCGGCGAACTGACGGTGGCGGAGACCGAGGCGTGGCTGCCGCCAAGACTGGCGACCAGCACCACGACGAACAGGATCATCAGCGGAATGTTGGCTATGGCGGTCAGGCGCTGGCGCCAGAAATGCTCCGCGCCCGACCTGGCGGACCCGAGCCCGCGGACTTTGCTCAACGGCGTGCGTAAGCTCATGTTCACAGCCTCACATTACGGAATAGCCGATAACCCAGATCACCACCGTGATGACGATCGAGCCGGCGAGGTTCAGGCGCGCCATCCATTCCACGACCTCCAGATCGAAGCCGCGGCCGGTGTCCCAGATCAGATGGCGGATGCCGCCGATCGCGTGATGCACCAGGGCCCAGGTATAGCCGAACAGGATGAGGCGGCCGATCACGCCGCCGAGCAGGTCCTGGACATACGCGAAATAGACCGGTCCGGTCACCAGCGCCACCAGCCACCAGATCAGGATCAGTGTGCCGAAATAGAGCGCGGCACCGGTCAGCCGATGCACAATGGACATCGTCATTGTCAGCATCGGTCGGTAAATCTGGAGGTGTGGAGAGAGCGGCCGTTCGGCGTGAGACTTGGTTTCAGCCATAAAGAAAGTCCCTGCGGTGCTTTGTCCATAAACGAACAAAGGGTGGTTGACTATGTACCGTCTTCACGGGTCCAAGGCAAACGCTCGCGGAGGATACAAAAGTCGCATCAGGTTTCGGCATCAAGACGACCTCGGGATCGCCGCCCAGTAGTCCAGTTCCAGGATCACGCCATCCGCGAAGCCGTCCTCGGTTGCGGCCGGAAAGGCCGCGCAGGGCAGGTCCTTGGTGGCATAGGTCTTCAGCCGCAGGGCGCCGATGTCCGATCGCCCGGCGATGTCCGATTTGTCGGTCACTTCGGTCCAGGCGAACACCGTTTCGCCGGCGAACAGGGGCGCAACATTGCTGCCGCCATTGATCGCGGCCACGTGGAATGCATTGCCCAGGCCGTTGAACGACAATGACCGGGCCAGGCTGATGACGTGGCCGCCATAGATCAGGCGCCGGCCGAAGCGGCCTTGTGCCTCGGTAAACTGGTTGAAATGGACCTTGGCGGTGTTCTGGTAGAGCCGGGTCGCCATCATGTGCTCGGCCTCTTCCACGGTCATGCCGTCGACATGGTCGATCCGCTCGCCGATCTCGTAGTCGTCCCAGAGGTCGGTGCTGCCGGCCAGGCTTGAATCGTAGCCGTTCTGGGTGAGCGGCGGCACCGCACCGCCGAGGTCGGCGGGCGAGACCGCGCCGGCGAGATCGGGCACGACCGGGTTCGGCGCGGGTGCCTTTTCATCGCGCTTGCGGACCATGACCCAGCGGACATAGTCGAGCACCCTCTCGCCATCCTGGTTGAACCCGGTTGAGCGCAGGTAGACGACCCCGGTCTTGCCGTTCGAGTTCTCCTTGACGCCAAGCACCTCGGAACGCGCCGACAAGGTGTCGCCCGGATAGACCGCGCGCAGGAACCGGCATTCCGCATAGCCCAGATTGGCGATGGCGTTGAGCGAGATGTCCGGAACCGTCTTGCCGAACACGACGTGAAACACCAGGAGATCGTCGACCGGGAGCCCGGGATAGCCGATGGCTCTGGCGAAGGCGCTGGACGACTGCACGGCGAAGCGCGAACCGTAAAGCGCGGTATAGAGCGCGACATCGCCGGAGGTGACGGTACGCGGCGTGGCGTGCTCGAGCACCTGGCCGACGTGAAAGTCCTCGAAAAAGTTGCCCGGATTCGTCTTGCCCATGCGGTGCGGCCCTATTTCTGTTGCATCGCGGCGATGGCTTCGGCCACCGCGACCGTGCGCCGGGCGATCTCGGCGTGGAGCAGCTCGACCATACGGCCGTCGACGGTAATCACACCCTGGCCGGCGTTTTCGGGAAGGTCGAAGGCCGCGACGATCTTGCGGGCCTGGGTGACTTCTGCATCGTCGGGCGCGAAGATCTCGTTGCACGGTCCGATCTGGCTCGGGTGGATCAGGGTCTTGCCGTCGAAGCCGAAATCGCGGCCCGCGCCGCATTCCGCGGCGAACCCCTCCGCATCCGCGATGTCGTTGTACACCCCGTCGAGGATGGCCAGTCCGTGAGCCCGCGCGGCCAGGACGCAGGTCATCAGGGTGCCGAGAAACGGTGCCCGGCCCGGTGTCAGCCGTGCGCCCGTCTCCTTGGCGAGATCGTTGGTGCCCATGACAAAAGCCTTAAGCCGGGTGCGGTTGGCGGTGTCCGCCACGGCCTCGACGCCGAGCACGCTCAAGGGCGTCTCGATCATGGCCCACAGGCCGACATGCGCGCCGGCGCCGGCATCGTCGAGCGCCGACGAGGCTTGTTCGATGTCCTGCGCCGAATTCACCTTGGGCACCAGGAGCGCGTCCGGGCCGATGGGTGCAAGCGCGCTCATGTCGTCGGCGCCCCATTCGGTGTTGAGATCGTTGACCCGGACGACGACTTCGCGGCGGCCGTAGCCGCCGGCGGTGACGGCGGCTGCGATCTGCTCGCGCGCCAGCGCCTTGGCGTCCGGCGCGACCGCGTCCTCCAGATCGAGGATCAGGCAATCGGCGGCCAGGGTCTTCGCCTTCTCCAGGGCGCGGGCGTTGGAGCCCGGCATGTAGAGCACGCTGCGGCGCGGCCTCAATGTCATCGCTGGTTCCCTGAGCAGTTCTGGAAGGTGCGCGCGCAAAATAGTCTATTGCAGCGCACAATTCCAGCCGTCTTTAGTAGTGATGCTTGGATTGTGCCCGGGGTTACGGCACAGTGCACGCCATGCCGGCGATCCTCTCCCTTTCATCCCAGGTGCTGCGCGGCCATGTCGGTAATTCCGCGGCCGTGCCCACTTTCAACGCGCTCGGATTCGAGGCCTGGGCGGTGCCGACCGTGATCCTGTCGAACCATCCGGGCCACGGCTCGGCAGCCGGATGTGCGGTCGCCGCTTCGGACATGGAGGCCATGATCCGCGAGCTTGAGCGGCATGGCTGGCTGCAAGACTGCGTCGGCATCCTCACCGGGTATTTCCGCAGCCCCGAGCAATGCATGTTCGCGTCGCAGCTGGTGCACGATCTCAAGCACACGAACCCAGAGATATTCTACTGCTGCGACCCGGTGATCGGGGACGACCCGCAGGGGCTCTATGTCGACACCGACATCGCGCTGGCGGTGCGCGATCGTCTTGCGCCGCAGGCCGATCTCCTGACGCCCAACCTGTTCGAGCTGCAGTGGCTGAGCGGCGTGCATGCCCGCGCGCCCGAAGATGTGGCGGAGGCCGCCTGTGCCCTGAACGGCGCGGAGGTGATGGCGACGTCGATCCCTGCGGGAGACGACCGGCTGGCCACGGTCTGGGTCGAGGGCGAAACCGGCGTTCAGGCGGTGGTCGGCAGGCGTGCGGACGTGCCGCACGGCGTCGGCGATATGATGGCCGCGGCGGCCCTTGCGTGCCGGCTTTCAGGCGATGACCCGGCTCGTGCGTTGGGTCGCGCCTGCGGCCTGGTCGAACACGTGCTCGATGTGAGCCAGGGGCGTGATGAGCTCGATCTGACCGCGGGCCTACGCGATGCCGCGACAGTGCCGGTCGTCTGGGTCAGGCCGGTTGGCGCCGACGAGCATGATTTTGCGGGGACGGGCTGGGTCGCAGGGGTCGACGGCTGCCCGGCCGGCTGGATCGTGGCGCTGGTCGATGCCGACGATCCGGGCAACGCGCGGTGCGAGTTGTGCCGCGACTTTACGGACATCCTCATGCTCGAGCCGCGCCCGGAGATCATCGCCGTCGACATCCCGATCGGCGTGCCGGACATCGCGATCAGGGGCGGCCGGACATGCGACAACGAAACCCGCAGCCGCCTTGGCGGGCGGCAGTCGAGCGTGTTCG
>JBPCWF010000103.1:0-12258 GCA_051009775.1 Hyphomicrobiales bacterium
GGACCACACATGGCTGTTCTTCGCGGTCGCCCAGTTCCCGATCTACATAACGCCGTTGCTGCTGAAGCCGGTCTACGTCCGCCTGCTCAACCTGCCGAGGCGGTAACACCCGGCGGGCGCCAGTGCATGATCACGCGGAGCTGGTTTCGTCGGACGAACGGGCGCCCGTGCGCTTCACGATGTCGTCGATAACGATCGTGCGCGCACCGTCCGCCAGGAAAACCTCGACATCCTCGCCGACGCCGGTGCCGGCAAGCGCATCGCCGATCGGCGACAACCGGCTGATCGTGCCACGCTCTGGATCGGTCTTGCCCAGCAGCACCGTGACCGTAATGACGTCGTCGGGCGCATCCTCGTAGTGGAACGAGACTGTGTCTCCGAGCTCGCAAACCGGCCCGTTCGGTTTTTCGGCGGAAGCCGGCGGTACCTCGTCCCGATCGTCCCGGTCGTCGTGGTCGTCCCGGTCGTCGTGGTCGTCCCGATCGTCCTGGTCGGGCTGATCGTCCTCGTCGACCTGATCGTCCTGATCGCCCTCGGCCGAAGTCGCGCTGTCGTCCGTCGCCTCCGGTTGCGGACCAGGCTCCGGGGCCGCATCGTCCGGTTTGCTCTGCACGGCGGCCACCGGCTCGTCCGCTTCTCCAAGCGCCACGATGCCCACGGCCTCCGACAGGTTCGTGCGCCTGATATTGGCCTGCCCTTCGATGAAGGCCATCAGCTTGCGTGTTTCGGCCTCGGGATCGCGGAACCAGTCCGTCGACCAGATCCGCTCCAGCACCCAGCCCTGATCCTTGAGCACGTCCTCGCGCAAACGGTCACGGTCGCGTGCGGATTTCGCTGCGTTGTAGGTCGCACCGTCGCATTCGACGCCGGCCATGAAAAGGCCCGGGAACTCAGGATGGCGAATACCGAGATCGACAAAATAACCGGCAACCCCCACCTTCGGCACGGCCTCGAAGCCGAACTGCGCGAGGCGCGCCGCGACCGCCTTCTCCAAGTCGGTTTCGGGCGCCCGGTCGCGCGTTGCATCGCGTTCCAGGAGCCCGCTGCGGGCAAATTCGAGATAGTCCTTGAGGGCGCGGGGGCCGGCGCCCGTGGTATCGGCAATGCGGACATCGTCCGGTCCGAGCGACGTGAAGAGCGCAAGTTGCTGACGTGCCCGCGTGAACAGGACGTTCAGGCGGCGATGGCCATGCTTGCGGCTGATCGGCCCGAAATTCTGCACCACCTTGCCCGCCGCGTTCGGCCCGTAGACGGTCGAGATCGCGATCACATCGCGCTCGTCGCCCTGGACATTCTCCAGGTTCTTGACGAAGAACGGATGCAGGGTGACCTGCCACTTCCGCCGATAGGCCTCGGCCTCGGGCTCGCGCTGGAACACCCGGTCCATCTCATCACGGATCAGATCGCGCTGCAGCTGGTTGACCGCGACGACGCCGAGCGAGGAGTCCGGCCTAGTCTTCATGAAGTCCAGCGCAAAGGCCGAGATTTCCTCGACCTCCGCCAGATTGCGCCGGTCGGCATACTGGCCGTCGACCTGCACCAGCTTGACGCCGTAAGCCGGGTCGTCCTCGCGGAACGACGGGAACACGGTCAGGCGGTCCTCGTAGAAGTGCCGGTTGGAGAACGCGATGAGATCCTGGTGCTGCGAGCGGTAGTGCCAGCGCAGCTCGCGCGGCGGGCGCAGCACGTTGGCGGCCTGGTCGAGCACGGACTCGACGTCCAGATCTTCGTTCTCGGCCTCGTCATCGTCGTCGAAGGCGTCTTCGAACCGTCTGAAGAACGAGGTCGGCGGCAGCTGCATATTGTCGCCGACGATGACGCATTGATTGGCGCGCGCAATGAGGCCCAGCGCGTCCTCCAGCGGCATCTGGGACGCCTCGTCGACCACCACCACGTCGAACGCCATCTCGCCCGGCTCGGCATAGGTCGCGACCGACAGCGGCGACATCATGAAACAGGGCTTCATCTGCTGCAGGGCCTGACCGGAGCGCGCGAACAGATCGCGCAGCGGCACGTGTCGCCGCTTTTTGCCGAGCTCGTGGCGGATCAGCGCAAGCTCGGTGAACTCGCTCTTGAGGCCGACCCCGTTGCCATGGGCGATCGGCCGGCGGCACAGGTCGGCGGCGAGCTGCCGGCGGTGGCGCTCCAGGATTTCGCGGTCGAGCTTCTGGAACTTGGTGCGCGACTGGCTCATGGACAGGCCGTTGAACTGGGCCAGTTCCGGACAGCGCTCGAAGGCGGCCTTGGCAAGCGACCTGCAGACCAGCCAGTCATGGCACGCAATCGCCGCCTCATGCGTCTCGCGGCGGGCGATCAGGCGCTCGACGAAGTTCTCCAGACCGTCAGAGCAGGCCGTGTCGACGGCGGCATTGTAGTCGGTCCACTCGCTCAGCGCGTCCGGCTGCGCCAGCGCGGCATCCATGCGCCTGATGCGATGATCGAGCGAAGTCTCCTCGCCGTCTTCGCTGACCAGATGCTCGTCAATCCGCACAGCCTGGTCGAGGATGTCCTGCGCCGCCTCCGCCGCATCGCACAACCCGGCCAGATGCACACCCGCCGCGCGCAGACTGTCGATCTCCGTGTCGGTGCAGTTCGACGTCACGCGCACCTTCAGCTCGGGCGGGACGTCGGCCTCGTCCAGCAGATCCAGGAAACGCGTTGCGCTCGCCAGGTTCTTGATCGACAGGCCATAGACCTGGTTTTCCGGATCCGCCGTAACCGCGGCGAACCGAACCTCTTCCAGCTCGCCGAGCAGTTCTGCGACCCGCCCGACATTCCCGAACGGAGCGGTGGTCGAAATCCCGCAATTGCCGAGCTCGCGGCATGCGGCTTCGATCCGGTCGACCCGCTGCAGGGCGGCGCCGACTTCCGCCTCTATGCTGTCGACCTCCTGTTCCAGGCCGGTCACTTCGTCGATCGCCGTGTCGAGGTCGAGTCCCTGGGCCAGCCTGATCACCTCGTTGACATGCTCGACCGGCGCCTCGAGCAGGAACCGGCGGTATATGACCGACAGTTCGTCCGATGCGGGGAACGTTTCCAGCACCTGATCGTACCAGTCGAGGAGATCGAGATAGCGTTCGAAGTCGGTGTCTTCGCCCCGGAACCGGCTGCCCAGCAGCCGGCGCAGCGTCCGGTCGCCCAGGAATTCCTCTCGGTCGTCCAGATAGGCCTCGAGCCGGGTCAGCAACCTGGCCATGTCGCGCGCGCTCGGCCGGCGCGTGGTGTGGCAGATCGACTTGAAGAACGCTTTCGCCTGACGCACTTCGGAGTTGAATGCGCTGAACGTCCCGGCCCCGCGCAGAACGCGCGCATGCACGCTCACCTCGGCAAACTCCGGCAACGGCTTCAGGGCAAGGACGGTCTCCAGATCGATCCGGTAGTTCCTCAGCTGGCGTGCGATCTCGTAACCGTCGGCAAGGGTCAGGCGCGCGTCGTCGCCGAAAACGCCGGCATCGCGCAGCAGCAGGCACTCAGGCGCCACCGCGCTGGCGCAGCGGATCGCGCTCAGCGCCGACGCGAGATCGCCCGGACGGCCGGACGGCACGGTGCCGACCACTGCCTGCGCCTCCCGCGCGGCCGTCAGTGCCGCTTTGACCAGAACCGCAACGTCGCGCAGCTCGCGGGCGAACTCATTGGCGGTGGCGAGGCAATCCGCATCGGGCGCGTCCGCGGTGATCCGCGTCATGGCGTTGGTCATGGTCTGGCCGAGATGGGTCCAGCCGCGCTCGACCGGCAGGAGTTCCGCCGGCACGAACACCTGAGCGTCGCTCGCCTCGTCGGGCTCGCCGGCGTCGTCGGGCGACCAGCCGACGGCGTCGCACAGGTCGCGCAGCTGTTCTCGGCGCTGACTGCGCCCGACCGCTTCGACGAGATGGGCGATCGGCTCGTCGGGCGCGTCGGGCAATGTCTGCAGACCCTGCGCGAACTCCTGCAGCGAGCTGGTCGACAGGTCGAACTCGACGCCGAACCGGTCCGACAGCGCCTCGCGCACCTCGCGCAGCGCCTGAAGCGCGTCACGCCAATCGGCCGCCTTGCGTTTGACGTTCTCCTGCGCGAAGGGGTCGGAATGACATTCGCCGACCCACGACCACGGCTGGGCGGCGACCGTCTCATAGGTGTCGAGAATCCGCTCGAGGCGGACGAACACTTCCCTGATCGCGTCCCTCTGCTTGCTGCGCTGAAGTGCCGTCAGCTCGAGCACGCCATCGAGCGTGACATCGTCGAGCGCGGCGCAGGCGTCTCCGGCCTCCGAGCGGGCGCGCTGCGCGCCCCACAGAACCTCGTGGACGGTGAGCCGCTGCGCCCCGATCGGCGCGTTCAACTCCCGGGCATAACGGTTCAGACGGTCGCGGCAATCCCTGAGCTCGGCCAGCTGGGCCGCGAAGTCGCGCGGCGCATCGAGCGCATCCTGCAGGTCGATCCGCCGCTTCAGTCCTTCCAGAACCGCCGATTTCGACGTCTTGTTGGAATGAGCCCGCAGACAGAAATCGCCCAGGCCCGCCTGTTTCAGGCGGGCGAACACCACGTCGAGCGCGGCCTTTTTCTCGGCAACGAACAGGACGTTCTTACCGGCCGCCATCAGCGCGGCGATGATGTTGGTGATGGTCTGCGACTTGCCGGTACCGGGCGGCCCCTTGATCACCAGGTCCTTGCCTTTGACCACATCGATCAGGGCGCTGTGCTGGGAGGCATCGGCATCGGCGATGAGCGTCAGGTCTTCTTCGTCGATCTCTTGCGAATCGATCTCATAGTCCGCGGCGACGAAGGTGCGTTCATCACCCGACGGTCCGCCGAGCAGCAGGTTGCGGATCAGCACATGGCGTTCGAGACGGTTGCTGTCCGGCCACACCACCGCCGCCAGGTCGTTATACATGGCGAGTTTGGAGAACCCGAAATGCCCAATCGTCACGAACCGGCGCACCTTCCAGCCGGGCTGGGCGGTGACGTGTTTGGTGATCCTGCGCAGATAGACTTCCGGCGATTCATCATCCCCGAACGGAGGCAGTTCGTAGCCGAAGTCCTGCCTCAGCCGGATCGCCAGCGTTTCGTTGGTCTCGACCTCGGCGACATCGCTGAACAGATCGTAGCGCCGCCAGGGCTTCGACATGCGCCGTTCGATCTGCACCGGCATCAGGAGAAGCGGGGCGAGATGCTTGGTGTCGGAGGCGTCGGGCTCCTGCCACTCCAGGAACCCGAAAGCGGCGAACAGCGTGTTGACGCCGGCCTCCTGCAGCATGGTACGCGCCTGGTCCAGGACGCCACTCAGTTTGCGGTCCATCTCGCGCGGCAGGAGCAGGGTCTGGACCTCGGAATCCAGGTAGCGCTCCGGGTCGTCGTCGCCGTCCCTGGGAAAGGGCAGCCCGTAACTCGGCTCAAGGTCGTGCTGGCGGGCGAACTCGGCCCGCGACAGCGCGCTCTCGTCGACCCAGGGGTCCATTCCGAGCGTTTCGCGAACCCGGTTGCGCAGGGCACGCTCGAGTTCGGAGGCCCGGCTCGAACTCTGCTCTTCATCGCTGAGCGCGCCGATCTCGTCGCAATATTCGGCATCGGTCGCCCGCGCCGCCTCCAGCGCGGTCAGAAATTCGTCGCTCTGCTCGTCCTTGGGCTCGATTTCCGGCTCCGGCAGCGACTTGAAGCGCAGCCGCTTGCCGTCCCGCAACCGCTGGAACAGGATATCGGGCAGCTCATCGATGATGCGGACATGGGTGCGCGCGCGTTCGGAATGCTTGAACGACAGCAGCCGGTTGCGGTTGCTCAGGTCCAGGAGCTGCTTGCGCAGACCCTCCAGGCGTTGCAACAACAGTCCGTCGAGATCCTCGTTCTCGTTGGCGGCTATCGTCTCAAATGTACTCAACGCGCATAGACCCGATCAGCCGCCTGCGTCGCTCCCTATGAGACAACACATCGGCTTCTCCGTGATTTAGGGTGCCCCGCCGGTCGATTCCAAAGAAGTATTGCACATTTAGGCGCGCAAATCGCAGCAAAATGCCCGGCCCCGTGAAGAACGCGCCAGTTGGGACACACAGCGAATAGTGGGCAGTCATAGCGCCCATCTGTGACCAGCTCATGGCCACGGCGCACAACTTCATCGGTTGCAGGCGCCTTCTCCATCGCCCCTTGCGGGAACCGATGCGCTCAGACCTTTTCCGGGTCCGCAGCGCCGGATTTCGGCGCCGCCCGGCCGAGCGCTTCGATCTCGCGCCTGAGACCGCGCACCTCGGCGGCGAGACTTTCCAGGGCCGCATCATGCGCGGCCGCCTGCTCGTCGTCTTCGGAGGCCGCTTCGTGCATCGAATTGACGATGATGGCGATGAACAGATTGAGCACCGCAAACGTCACGATCAGGATGAACGGCACAAAGAACGCCCAGGCGTAGGGATGGACCTCCATCACCGGCCGCACGATGCCCATGGACCAGGATTCGAGCGTCATGATCTGGAACAGGCTGTAGGCCGAGCGCCCGACGGTGCCGAACCAGACATCGAAATCGGCCCCGAACAGCTTGGTCGCCATGACCGAGGCGACATAGAACACAAGCACCAGCAGCGCGCAGACCGAGCCCATGCCGGGGATGGCGCTCAACAGCGCCTCCATCACCAGGCGCATGCTCGGCACCACCGAAATCAGCCGGAACGCCCGGATGATCCTGAGTGCGCGCACCACCGAAACGCCCTCGCCCGCGGGCACCAGGGATACGGCGACGATGACGAAATCGAACACGTTCCACGGGCTGCGGAAGAAGCCGGCCCGGTACACCACCAGCTTGATGGCGATTTCGGCGACAAAGATTGTGAGCGCCGCCACATCGAGCGCTCGCAACAGGCCGCCGGCCACAGCCATGGCGGACGGCGAGGTTTCGAGCCCGAGCACGATCGCATTGGCGATGATCACGCCCATGATGAACCGCTGCACCGCCGTTGCCTCGACGAACCGGCGCAGGCGTGAAATCGCGGCCGGTTCCGGGACCGGCGTCAGGCTATCGGGCGGAGACTGTTCGTTCATCGGTTCATCATTGCAAGGAGCGTCGGCGGTCGCATCGGCGTCCGGCGGACTGCGCCGGACCTAGCGAAACGTAGTGACGCTGTCCCGCGATTAAAAGATGCGCCTCGGCGCACGGAACGATCGAGCCGGACCCCGCCCTCACCCGTTCGCCTGGCCCTTGGCGACCATCTTGGCCCAGGAGTCACGCAAGCCGACGGAGCGGTTGTAGACCAGGAGATCTCCGGTCGACGCCGGATCGCGGCTGAAATAGCCCTGGCGCTCGAACTGCAGGGGCGCGTCGGGCGCAAGTTCCGCCAGGCTCGGCTCAAGCCTGCAGCCCTGAAGCACGCTCAGAGACGCCGGGTTCAAGCCGTCCAGGAATGCCTCGCCCATGGCCGGCTCGGGCTCGGTGAACAGGTGGTCGTAGAGCCGGACCTCGCCGGGGATGGCATGATCGGCACAGACCCAGTGAAGCGTGCCCTTGACCTTGCGGCCGTCGGGCACGTCCCCGCCCCGGGTCGCCGGATCATAGGTGCATCTGAGCTCCACCACCTCTCCCTTGTCGTCCTTGATCACGTCGGTGCAGGTGATGAAATAGGCGTAACGCAGCCGCACCTCGCGGCCGGGGCCCAGGCGGAAGAACTTGCGCGGCGGGTCCTCCATGAAGTCCTCGCGCTCGATATAGAGCTCGCGGCCGAACGGCACCATGCGCGTGCCCGCACCGGCGTCTTCCGGGTTGTTGACCGCCTCGAGCTCTTCCGACTGGCCCTCAGGATAGTTCTCGATCACCACTTTGAGCGGCCTGAGCACCGCCATGCGCCGCTCCGCGACCTTGTTCAGAAGCTCGCGCGCGCAGTGCTCGAGCAGCTGCACCTCGATCACATTATCCGATTTGGTCACGCCGACCCGCTGGGCGAAGTCGCGGATCGCCGCCGGCGGATAGCCGCGCCGGCGCAGGCCACGGACCGTCGGCATGCGCGGATCGTCCCAGCCCTCGACATGGCCGTCCTCGACGAGCTGGATCAGCCGGCGCTTGGACAGCACCGTGTGGGTCAGGTTGAGGCGCGAAAACTCATACTGGCGCGGCACCGACGGCACCGGCAGGTTCCCGATCAGCCAGTCGTAGAGCGGCCGGTGGTCGGCGAACTCGAGCGTGCACAGGGAATGCGTCACCCCTTCGATCGCGTCGGACTGGCCATGGGCAAAATCATAGGTCGGATAGATGCACCATGTGTCCCCGGTGCGCGGATGCGCGGCATGGAGGATGCGGTAGATCACCGGGTCGCGCATGTTGATGTTGCCCGACGCCATGTCGATCTTGGCGCGCAGCACCCGTTCGCCTTCCTTGAACTCACCGGCCTTCATCGCGGTAAACAGGTCGAGGTTCTCCTCCACCGGACGGTCGCGGTAAGGGCTGTTCCTGCCGGGTTCGGTCAGGGTGCCGCGGTATTCGCGGATCTCGTCCGGCGTCAGGTCGTCGACATAGGCCTTGCCCTCGCGGACCAGATGCAGGGCCCATTCGTAGAGCGTCTCGAAATGACCCGAGGCGTAATAGAGATGCTCGCCCCAGTCGAAGCCCAGCCAGCGCACATCCTCCTGGATGGCTTCGATGAACTCGTGCTCCTCCTTGACCGGATTGGTGTCGTCGAAGCGCAGATGGCAGCGCCCCCCGAACTCCCGCGCAACGCCGAAATTGAGGCACATGGATTTGGCATGACCGATATGGAGATAGCCGTTGGGCTCCGGCGGGAAACGGGTGACCACGGTTTCGGTCTGGCCGGAGGCGAGGTCTTCGCGGATGACGTCGCGGATGAAATCCTTCGCGGCCTCGTCGCCAGCAGGCGCGGCATCGCTCATGGCAAAAAACTCCAGTGATTTGACGGGGCCACACCACCTCGTAGATGGCCGGCCCTTGTCTGTAAGAATTCGACCCGCCCGTCAAGCGGCGCGCATGGCGGCAATCGCAGTTCATTAACGGTTTCGCACTATCATCCGCGGCCGTGCTGGAGGCAATTGGCCTGCCTGGGGAGGTCTGAGCATGTGTCGTTGGATTGCCTATAGGGGCGAACCGATATTCCTTGAGGAACTAATCCTCGAGCCGAGCAATTCGCTGATCGAGCAAAGCCTTGAGTGCCTCGAAGGCAAGGCGCGCACGAACGGCGACGGCTTCGGCATTGGCTGGTACGGTCTTAAGCCCGAACCGGGCGTGTTTCGCGAGGTGCTGCCGGCCTGGAACGACCCCAATCTGCGCGCCCTGGCCGAACAGATCAAATCCAACCTGTTCTTTGCCCATGTACGCGCCTCCACGGGCACGGAAACCGCGCGGCTCAACTGCCATCCCTTCGCCTATGGCCGGTGGCTGTTCATGCATAACGGCCAGATCAGCAATTACGACGCCTGCCGCCGCACGCTGGAGGGCCTGGTCGACGACCGGTTCTACGGCCACCGGCGCGGCTCGACCGACAGCGAGCTCCTGTTTCTCCTGATGATCCAGAACGGCCTTGAACAGGATGCCCACGCGGCCATTCGCAAGACCATCGGCCAGGTGACCGAAGCTGCCGAACGCGAACATGGCGAAGCGGCGCTGAAGATGACCATCTGCCTGACCGACGGCCACTGCCTCTACGCCTGCCGTCACGCCAGCGAGGGCATGCCGCCGACGCTCTACTGGCAGCTCGCCGGCCGCGACCTGCTGGTCGCGTCGGAACCGATGGGCGACGACATGGAGTCCTGGAACCCGATCGATCCGGACGCCATCGTCACGGTCGACGACGATTTCCGGATCGACCCGTTGTTCCCGGCGGACCTGCCGGAACCGGTGAAGGAGGCGCCCATTTACGACCGCCGCAAGCCGCGCGCCTTCGGCGAACGGCGTACCTTCGGCGAGCGCCGCGCGGACTGGTAGGCGCAAGGCCCTGACGGGCGGCCTATTCTGCTGCCGCCTGGAACTTGCGCGCACCGGCTCGACCGATCGGGTCGAGCCCGAGTGCAAGCCGGCCGGTGAAATCGTGCTGGCGCTTCTCCTGCAACGGGTGGAACTGGGCCGCGTGCACGTCGCGCAGGAGGCATTCCAGACCCGATTTGCGGTAGAACCCGGCGCCGCCTGAAGCCTCGAGCGCCTTTTCCACCGTGGCGATGGCCGCATTGGCGGCAAGCGTCTTGCGGATCAGGACGGCGTTGGCCGTCTCGGTACCGGGTGCGAAATCGAAATCATTGGCGATCCGCACCATGTCATCGACCGCGAGCTGGACCTGGGTCAGCCGGTTGGCGAGTTCGCCCAGGAAGTACGGCGCGGCCGGATCGTCGGTACGCCGGGCAGCGAGCGCGACCGCGATCCCGGCCGCTTTCTCCGCGACACCGCAATAGACCGACATGATCAGCGGCACGGCGACGGTCAGGATCGTGCTCCAGGCCGGATGATACTCGCCTCTGGGGCGTCTCAGCACCACTGCCGCCTCCGGCACGAACACCTCCTCCAGGATCACCGTGTGCGAGCCCGTGGCGCGCATACCGAGCGTGTCCCAGTCCCCGGCGGACGACACACCTTCGGACGCAAACGGCACCGGGAAGTGCAAGACCTGCGCGCCGTGGTCCGGGTCGTCATAGCGCCCGGACGTGACCAGTATGTCGCCCTTGAGCGAACCGCTGGCGAACGGCTTTCGGGCAGTGAACCTGTAGCCGCCGTCGGTCCGCACCATGGTGCCGCTGGAGTCCAGCCAGTCATTGGCGCCGGTCGAAATCAGGATCGCTTCATCCGCCGCGACCTTTTCCAGGAGCGTCTGCCCGGGCCCGCCGTTGCGGTGATTGACCACGGCGGTCGCGATCAGGTGCTGGTGCATCGACAGCGACAGCCCGGTCGACGGGCAGTGCTGCGCCAGAGCGCGCAGGAAGGCGCACATCTCGCCGTGGCGCACGCCGCCGCCGCCGAGGTCCCGCGGCACCAGAGCGGAAAACACCTTGTGCCGCTTGAGAAGGTCGTAGTTGTCCTCGACGAAGGTCGCGGACGCATCGCGCGCATCCGCACCTTCGGCGCATTGGGGGCCGATTTCCCGGACAAGAGACGCGAGATCAATTCCGCTCATCGCATGGTCCTCCGTTGCGTTTAACATCTTGCCCGGATGGTGGAGCCGTAGCGCGGCCGGTTCAACTACCAGATCTGTAGTTGCTGGACGGGTATTGCCTGGGATAGCCTTTGCGCCATGCCCGAACGCAAAGGATATGGCCAGTTTTGCCCGGTGTCCCGCGCCGCGGAGATCGTCGCGGAACGCTGGACGCCCCTGGTGCTCCGTGAGCTGCTGTGCGGCAGCAAGCGCTTCAATGAGGTGCGGCGCGGCGTACCGCGGATGTCGCCTTCACTGCTGTCCCGGCGCCTCAAGGAGCTGGAACACGCTGGCATTATCGAACGCCACGAGGCCGCGGACGGGCGCGGCGCCGAATACAGCGTAACCGCGGCCGGCCGGGAGCTGCAGCCGGTCATCACCGCAATGGGAAACTGGGCGCAGCGCTGGGTGCGCAGCGATCTGGTGGCGGATGAAAACCTTGACCCCGTGATGCTGATGTGGGACGTGCGCCGCCGCGCCGATCTGCGCCCGCTGAAGGATAGGGGCCGCTTTGTCGTCCGCTTCCATCTGGAAGGCGCGCCCGCGGACCGCCGCCGCTTCTGGCTCATCTTCGAAGACGGAGAGGCCGACCTCTGTCTCAGGGATCACGACTTCGACATCGACCTTTATGTCAATTCTTCCGTGCTGGCGCTGACCGAGATCTGGCTCGGCCACATCGAAATCGACCAGGCGGTTCGCGACCGAAGGCTCGCCTTCGACGGTGCGGCCGGGGACATCAAAGCGTTCAAGTCATGGTTCAGCCTGAGCCACTTCGCCGAGGTCGGCCGCGAAGCCGTGGCCGCGGGCATAGGCTAGAGCATCGTTCCTTCATATGGAATCATTTGATGGTGCCAAATCAGGTCAGCCGGCTAGGCGCAAAGCGTGAGCCACGATGTGGGGCATCGGGCAAGCTTTGTAACGACGCCGGTGAGCTGATTTGGCCCACCGGAGGCCGGTTTTTCGCGCCTGCTGGACGTCGTTAAGGTCCACTTGTGGTCGCCCGGACCACGGCGGGGACCTTGCCTCGCCAGCAGACGCGAAAAACCGGTCAAATGATCCCATATGAAGGAACGATGCTCTAGATACCTGAGGCCGATTTCTATGACAACGCAGCCACGACAACACTCCCGAAGCAGGCGAAACCTTCTGGTCGCGGCCGGATCGGCCATCGCCGGCC
>JBPCWF010000104.1:0-3597 GCA_051009775.1 Hyphomicrobiales bacterium
CGTGGATGCGGGGCTCGCCTATGCGGCCAGCGCGATGATCGGCTTGGGCGACAGCCCGTTCTCCATCGGCGTGGAAGCCCATGGCGAAATCGAAGAGGCGTTCGGCAACCCGCCCGACGCCGACGAACAGGAGCACTTCTTCGGACCGGCGCTCGCATTCGAAGCGGAACTCGACCGCGGCCGCGAGCTCGAGGCGCGGGTCGCCTTCCTCGCCGGATTGACGGACGCCTCACCGGACCTCGCCGTTTCACTCAACGTGGAGTTCAAGCTCTGAGCTAATCCTCCATCGGGTCGATCTTTGCGAAGGCTTCGCGCAGGGCATCGGACCAGGCCGCCGAGATGCCGCGGAAATAGGCGTCGTCCTCCTCGATCCGGCGCCGGTCGGTGACTTCCAGCGTGTCCTTGCGGTAAAGCAGCATGTCGATCGGCATGCCGACCGAGAGGTTCGAGCGCAGCGTCGAATCGAACGACAGGAGGATCAGCTTGGCCGCCTCGCCGACCCGCATGTCGCCGACCGCGACCCTGTCGAGGATCGGCTTGCCGTATTTGTGCTCGCCGATCTGGAAGAACGGCGTGTCCTCGGTCGCCTCGATGAAATTGCCGGCGGAATAAACCTGGAACAGGCGCGGCGCCTCGGGCCCGATCTGCCCGCCCAGGATGAACGACGCGGCAAAGCTCTCTGAATTGGCCTCCAGCGCCTCGCCGTCGATGCGCCGGACCTGCCGAACCGCCTCGCCGACCAGCCGCGCGGCCTGGAACATGGTGGTCACCGTGTTCAGGGTATGGCCGTCCTCATCGGGCCCGTCGTCGATCTGCTCGTTGAGCTGGCTGACCACCGCCTGGGTGACCGCGAGATTGCCCGCGGTCAGGAGCACGATCACCCGCTCGCCCGGGGTCTCCCAGACATGCAGCTTGGGGAAGGTCGCGATATTGTCGAACCCGGCATTCGTCCTCGTGTCGGAGGCAAAGGCAATGCCCCGGTCGAGCAGCAGTCCCACGCAGTAAGTCATAAGTTTCCCAATTGGTTGCCGCGCGGAAACGCTCTACCCGATCACCGGGCGGAGATGCAAATCATTGTTGCTGGGCGGCCTGCTGCACCACCACATGCACGCTCATGTCCTCGTCGCCGCCGCCTCGGCGCATGCCGCGGATCGGCGAGGCATACTGATAGTCGAGCCCGCAGGCGAGCCGCACGTAGCTCTCGGTCGGACAGATCCGGTTGGCGACGTCGAACCCGACCCAGCCCAGATCGCCGACCCGCACTTCGGCCCAGGCATGATGCGCGGCCGCGCTGTCGTCCTCGTCGACGATCAGGTAGCCGGTGACGTAGCGCGCCGGGAAGCCCAGCACCCGGGCCGCCGATATGAAGATATGGGCATGGTCCTGGCACACCCCTTCCCCCGCCTCGAAGGCATCGGCCGCGGAAGTCGCCGTGTGCGTCACGCCGACCTGATAGTTGACCCGCTCGTGGATTGCCGTCATCAGGCCGTGCAGCAGGTCGACATCTGCTCCGGTTCGCGCATCCTGCGCCAGTTCGCGGATCGCGCTGCTCGGCCTGGTCAGTTCGGTCTCGCGCAGAAACACGTAGTCGGGCACCGCGCAGGCAAGACCCGATACCACGCCGTGCGTGTCCACGGTCTCGACCTCGCCGCGCACGGTGATGGTGAGGTCCTGATGTTCGCCGACCACGGTCAGGAGATGGGTCAAATTGCCGAAACAGTCGGCGCAGGCGGCCTGCTCGTCGATGCCCGGCGCCTCGATGTTCCACGCAAGCACCTTCTGGCCGTCATGGGCCGCCGGCGTCAGCCGCAGCCGCTGGGCCGAATAGGCAACCGGCGCCTCGTAGCCGTAGCGGGTCTGGTGGAGCACGGAGATGCGCATTTGGTCCGCCTAATTCACGAAATGGTAGGTGCTGGAGATGTCTCCGCTGAGCGCATTGTTGCGGCTGATGACATCCTGCAGGAACTCATGCAGCCCGTCCTGAAATATGCGGTCCATGTCGCCCGTTTCCAGCCTCCGCACCATCGCCTCGGCCTCGTCGTGGCAGCCGTAGCGCGCGCCATAGAGCTTCTCAAGCCCATCCAGGCTGTCGAGGATCCAGGAATAGCAATGGATCAGGGAGCGCGGCATCTCGCGCTTGAGGATCAGGAACTCGGCGATTTTCCAGGGCTTGTAGCTGTCGTGATAGAAGTGCCGGTAGCTGCGGTGCGCCGACACCGACCTGAGCACGGTGGTCCAGTGATAGGTGTTCATGCCGCCCGCGACCGCATCGTCCCGGGGCAGCAGAATGTAGTATTTGACGTCCAGAATGCGCGCGGTGTTGTCGGCCCGCTCGATGAAGGCGCCGAGCTGGCTGAAATAATAGCCGTCGCCGCGCCGGATGGTGCCGAGCATCGAGCCGCGGAACAGGGCCGAGCGCTGCTTCACCCAATCGAGGAACCCGGGGAGGATATTGCTCGACACGCTGCCGGGCTTGACGCCGGAGAACTCGAGCCAGGTGGCGTTGAGGCTCTCCCACATTTCCCGCGTGATGGCGGTGCGCACCGAGCGGGCGTTGGTGCGGGCGGTCGCGAGACAATTGTAGACGCTCGACGAGCAGTCCCGGTCGAACAACATGTAGTCGACCACGTTCTCGGTGTCGAGCGTGTCGTATTTCTCAAAGAAGCCCGCCTCGCAGCCGGCGCTTACGAGCGTCGAACGCCACTCCTCCAGATGGCCTTCGCCGATACCGGGCATCATGGCGATGCGGTAACCGACATCGAGCAGACGGGCCATGTTCTCCGCGCGCTCCACATAACGGGAAAGCCAGAACAGATCGCCCGCCCTTCGGCCCAGCATTATGTCCGTCCTCCAGGACCCATCAGTCCTCCAAGATCCAGGTGTCTTTGGTGCCGCCGCCCTGGGACGAGTTGACCACCAGCGAACCGTTGCGCAGGGCGACCCGGGTCAGGCCGCCGGGTGTGATCCGCACCTTGTCACCGACCAGGACGAAGGGTCTGAGATCCACATGCCGGGGCGCGATGCCGGACGAAGTGAAGGTCGGACAGGTGGAGAGCGCAAGCGTCGGCTGGGCGATGTAGTTGCTCGGGTTCGCCTTGAGTTTTTTGGCGAACTCGCCGCGCTGCTTTTTGGTCGAGGCCGGCCCCACCAGCATGCCGTAGCCGCCGGACCCGTGCACTTCCTTGACGACCAGTTCGTCCAGCCTGTCGAGCACATAGGCCAGTTCCTGCCGGTCGCCGCAATTATGCGTCGGCACGTTCTTGAGGATCGGTTTCTGACCGGTATAGAACTCGACGATCTCCGGCAGGTAGATGTAGATCGCCTTGTCGTCGGCGATCCCGGTGCCCGGCGCATTGACCAGCGTGACCCGGCCGGCGCGGTAGACGTCGAATATGCCGGGCACGCCCAGCATCGACTCCGGCCGGAACACCAGTGGGTCCAGGAACGCATCGTCGATCCGCCGGTAGACAACGTCGACCCGTTGCGGCGCCTGGGTCGTGCGCATCCACAGGTAACCATCATCGACGAACAGGTCCTGGCCCTCGACCAGCTCGATGCCCATCTGGTCGGCGACGAAGGAATGCTCGAAATAGGCCG
>JBPCWF010000105.1:0-4424 GCA_051009775.1 Hyphomicrobiales bacterium
GCAGGGGCTCCTCGGGGCGGGCGGCGAGGCGATTGTTTAGCCCATGTCGCGGCGCGGCGCAAAGCGGCGCGGTCCGTGAGGCGCGGTGACACACTGAAGCCGAAACCGCTGCCGTGTTAATCTCATACGCAACGGTCTGAAAGAGATGGGATGTCCAACACGATGAGCGAACCGGACGGTCAGTTTGACGTTGCGATCGTCGGCGCCGGCATGGTCGGGCAGGCCTGCGCGCTGGCGCTTGCCAATCCGGTGGAGGGGCCGAAGCTCCGGGTCGCGCTGATCGACGGCCGCGATCCGGCCGGGTTCTCCAGGCCAGGTTTCGATCCGCGCGCCTCCGCGGTCACCGCCACGTCCAGAGTCATGCTCGAGGTGCTCGGCGTGTGGCCGGCACTCGGCGCCCATGCCCAGGAGATGCGTGAGATCAAGGTCACCGACAGCCGGCCGGGCGCCGCGGCACGGCCGGCTCTGCTCTATTTCGGCGCCGCGCCGAACGGCCGTCCGTCCTCGGCCCACATGGTCGAAAACGTCCATATCTACGGCGCGCTCTATGTGTGCCTGAGCGCATGCGAAAACGTCAGTCTCCACCCTGGGGTCAAAGTGGCGCATGTCGACTTCTCAGGCCCGCAAGCCCGGCTTGCGCTGGAGGACGGCCGGGTGGTGGCAGCACCGCTTGTTGTCGCGGCCGACGGGCGCCGTTCACCGGTCCGGGCGCAAGCCGGCATCGAGACCGTCGGCTGGAGCTATCCGCAGCACGGCATCGTGACCACGGTCTGCCATGCGCGCGCCCATGACGGCATCGCGGAAGAACACTTCCTGCCGGCCGGTCCGTTTGCGATCCTGCCCTTGACCGGCAACCGGTCGTCGCTGGTGTGGACCGAGGACGCGGATGAGGCCGAGCGGCTGGTTGCGGGGCCTGACGACGTGTTTGCCGCCGAGATGACGCGCCGGTTCGGCGATCATCTGGGCGCGGTCACACCGGTCGGACCGAGGGTTTCCTTCCCGCTCTCCATGTTTCTTGCCAGGGATTACGTGGCGCCGCGCCTGGCGCTGGTCGGAGATGCGGCGCACAGCGTCCACCCGATCGCCGGGCTCGGTTTCAATCTGGGCCTGCGCGATGCGGCGGCGCTGGCCGACGTGGTGTCCGACCATGTCGGACTTGGCCTCGACATCGGATCGCTCGCAGCGCTCGGGGACTATCAGGCCGACCGGCGTTTCGACAATGCCCTGGTCGCGTTTGCGACGGACGGGCTCAACCGATTGTTTTCAAACGATAATGCGGCGCTCCGCGCGGTGCGGGACATAGGTCTTACAATGGTCGACAGGGCCGATCCGATCAAGCGCTTCTTCATGGACCAAGCCGCCGGGCGCCATGCCGGCCTGCCACGGCTGATGCGCGGGCGTGCGGTCCGGCAATGACGACGTGAGGGACGATGCCCCAGCGCAGATGGGTTCACCCGCGGGTCAGGCCCTTGGCCTCCAGTTTTTCCAGATAGGCGGCCCAGATCTCGTCGCGTTCGCGGCCGAGCTTGGCCAGATAGTCCCAGGAATAAAGCCCGGTGGAGTGCATGTCGTCGAAGGTCAGCTTGACCGCGTAGTTGCCGACCGGTTCGATCGAGATGATCTTGACGTTGCGCTTGCCGCCAAGGGTAACTTCCTGGCCAGGCCCATGGCCCTTGACCTCGGCGCTCGGACTTTCGACCCTGAGATATTCGGCGCTCAGCTCGAAGCACTCCGCGGTGTCGAATGTGACGACCAGAGTGGCGCCGCTGTCGCGCGATCTGATCTCGGTCGGCCATGGGCGCGGTTCAGCCGTCATCGTCGTCCAGTGTCCTGGCTTCTTCCGGCAGCATGATCGGGATGCCGTCCCGGATCGGGTAGGCGAGGCGGGCGGCGCGCGAGATCAGCTCCTGGCGCGCGCGGTCGTACTCGAGCGTGCCCTTGGTGAGCGGGCAGACCAGAAACTCAAGCAGCCGCGGATCGACGTCATGCGGGTCGGTCGTCCCGGACCCGGATGTGCCGGTCCTATCGGGTTCGTCGTTCATTGCAGCCGGGGCTCCGGGGTGTCGGCGGTCTTGGAGAGTGCCATTTCGGTCAGGGCGATCAGCACTTCGGCGCGCTGGACGATGCCCTCGGCCTCGAGCAGCGCCTGCTTCTCCTGGGGCGGGTAGGGGCTGATCATGGACAGCGTATTGACCAGCGTCTCGTTGGACGAGCGGTGCACGCTGTCCCAGTCGGCCTCGAGACTGTGCGCCGCCAGATAGCGCCGGAACACCTCGAGCAGGCGGTCGCGGTCGACCTGCTCCTGATCGAGCCCGGGCTTCAGATCGCCGGTGTAGGTGTCGAAGTCGACCTGGCAGATGCGGTAGGGCGTGACCGTCGCCATTTCCTCCTCGATGCGGAAGCGGGCGATGCCGGTCAGCGTGATCAGGATGCGGCCGTCGGAGGTCTCCGAGAAGGAGGTGATCCGGCCGGCGCAGCCGACCGGGTAGATCTCCGGCTTGGCGTCGGCGTCGTCCTCCGCGGCGAGGCCCTCGTCGGAACTCGGCTGCACCATGCCGATGATGCGTTCGCCCGAGATCGCGGCATTGGTCATGGCCAGGTAGCGCGGCTCGAAGATATTGAGCGGCAACTGCCCGCGCGGCAGGAGCAGGGCGCCGCCGAGCGGAAACACCGGAATGCGTCCGGGCAGGTCGTCGGCGCTGTTGTAAATGCTGCTCAGGTCCATGTTTTGCCTTCGGGCCGGCCGCACAAGGCGTCAGGAAAACAGAATCGAAGACAGTTTCCTGCGGCCGGAGACCGATATCGGGTCGGTAAAGCCCCAGGCTTCGAAAAACTGCAGGAGTTTCAATCGCGCCGCATCATCGTTCCACTCGCGGTCGGTCTTAATGATGTGGATCAGGTGATCCAGCGCCTCTTCGCGGCGGCCTTCGGCGTTAAGGGCGACGGCCAGATCAAGCCTCGACTGATGATCGTCCGGATTCTGCGCAACCGCGGCTTCAAGCTCTGCGCTCTCGCCCTGGACGGTCGGCGTTTCCGCAAGTTCGAGCGCTGCCTTGGCGCTGACAACGTCCGGGTCTTTCTCCTTGGCGGGGGGCACAAGTCCCAATGTGGCGCGGGCGCCATCGAGATCGCCACTGGCGATCTGGCACTTGGCAAGCCCGGCGATCGCAGCGACGTTTTCGCGGTCGCGCCTGAGCGCTTCACCGAAGGCGTTCGCGGCGGCGGCGAAATCACTTGCCTCGAACGCCTGCTTGCCGGCCTCGACCATGGCTTCCGCCTCCTGGTCACCGACCGGGCCGCCGGCAAGCTTCTCGACAAAGCTCTTGATCTGGCTTTCAGGCAGGGCGCCCATGAAGCCGTCGACCGGCTGGCCGTCCTTGAAGGCGAAAACGGCCGGGATCGATTGCACGCGCATCTGGGCGGCGATCTCCGGGTTCTCGTCGACATTGATCTTGACCATGCGCACCGCGCCCCTGGCCGCCTTGACGGTCTGTTCGAGCAGCGGAGTGAGCTGCTTGCACGGCCCGCACCACGGCGCCCAGAAATCGACGATCACCGGCGCCTGGCGCGAGGCGTCGATCACGTCGGCCATGAACTGCGCCGTGTCCGTATCCTTGATCAGGTCGTCTGCTTGCGGGGCGGCACCGTCGCCGCCTGAAATGATCGGGGTTTCCATAAATCCGTCCTAAGACCGTTTGAACGGTCGTGTGTTTGTTGGTTCAGGATATAGCAGTTTCGGAGGCTGCTCCATAGATGGCATCTTGGCCCACCTTTGCAAAGCCCGCTCAGTCGACCGCCATGATCTTCGGTTCGTGCCCGCAGGCGCGGATGAACCTGAGAAGGTCGTCCGGGCGGATCGACGTGGTCGCCGCGTTGGTCAGCGGATGGAAGTTCAGAACGTCGTGCGCCATCAGGCGCTCTTCCAGCACCACGGCGACCCGGTGTTCGACGTCGTTGATCAGGCCGAAGGGCGTGACCCCGCCGGGCTCGACGCCCAAGAGTTCCATCAGCAGGTCGGGCTTGCCGAAGCTGACCCGGCCGATGCCGACTTTCTGGCCGAATGACTTGAGGTCGACGTCGGTGTCTTCCTGCAGCGAGGCGAGCACGACCCGGCCCTTCTTGTCCTTCATGAACAGGTTCTTGGAATGGCCGCCCGGGATCTCGCCGAGCAGTCGCGGGCGCTGCGCGACCGTGTAGAGCGGCGGATGTTCGTGCGTCGTTGTTTCGATGCCCAGTTCGTCCAGCCGGGCGAACAGGTCCTCCGGGCATGCCGGCATGGTCGTACCCTCTCCGGATAGGCGCCGTCGTTCAGCGTCCGTTAGTTCTCAGCGGATGTTTCTATTGCATTTGCGGGGGCCTTGCGCAATAAGTCGCGTCTCGCTACATAATGCGAAGAGATGCGGGCGTAGCTCAGGGGTAGAGCG
>JBPCWF010000106.1:0-9238 GCA_051009775.1 Hyphomicrobiales bacterium
GTCCACGGTCATTCCCGTAACGGGCATGCGCTCCGCGCCCCATCTGGATTTTGCAGGCGAGATACGGACCGCGACCAGGTTCCCGGTGTTCCATGCCGCGCGCATCAACGATGTCGCCACCGCCCGCCATGCCATCGCGGAGGGCAAGCTCGACATGGTCGGCATGACCCGTGCCCATATCGCCGACCCCCATATCGGCATCAAGGTCGCGGAGGGCCGCGAGCACGAGGTCCGCCCCTGCGTCGGCGCCACCTACTGCCTCGACCGGATCTATGAGGGCCATGCGACGCTCTGCATTCACAATCCGGCGACCGGACGCGAAGCGACCATGCCCCAGGTCATCGAGAAGACCTCCGGCGCGCGCAAGAAAGTCGTGGTGGTCGGCGCGGGCCCAGCCGGCCTCGAAGCGGCCAACGACCCGGGCGGCCAGATCAGGCTTGCCGCCAAGCACCAGCGCCGCCGCGAACTGATCGGCATCGCGGACTGGCGCGCCGAACGCTGCGAGGCGGCGGGCGTAGAACTGAGGTTCAACACTCTGGCCGAGGCTCAGGACGTGCGCGATCTCGGCCCCGACATCGCCATCATCGCCACCGGCGGCCTGCCCCAGACCCCGGGCATGGAGGCGGGCGACGATCTGGTCGTGACCTCCTGGGACATCCTGTCGGGCGACGTCAAACCGGGCGAGGACGTGCTCATCTATGACGACAACGGCGCCCATCCGGGCATGCAGGCGGCCGAGATGATCGCTGAATCCGGCGCCAGTCTTGAGATCATCTCGCCGGAACGCTTCTTCGCCCCCGACATGGGCGGCCTCAACCATGTCGCCTATGCCAAGTGCTTCCACAGTCACGGTGTCACGGTCACGATCAACACCCGCGTGCACGCGGTCAGGCGCGACGGCAACAAGCTCGCCGTGACGCTTGCGAGCGACTATACGGAAGGCCGGATCGGCGAGCGCAAGGTCGACCAGGTGGTGGTCGAGCACGGCACCCTCCCCCTGGATGAGCTTTACTTCGAACTCAAGGAAGAAGCGGTCAACCGCGGCGAGGTCGATTACAAGGCGATGATCGCCGGCCGGCCGCAGGAGATCCGGACCAATCCGGACGGCGCCTTCCAGCTGTTCCGCATCGGCGATGCGGTCGCCAGCCGAAACATCCACGCCGCGATTTACGAGGCGCTGAGACTGTGCAAGGACTTCTGATCCGCGAACGGAACCCGGTACTGGAATGCTGACCAGTCTCGACGACATTTCCGACCTGCTGCTGGACGACCTTGTGAAAGGCATCCCCGGCGGCACCTCCGGGCTCAGGCTCGGCGATGTCGGCAAGCAGGGCTGGAACCTGCTGCGCGAGGACCTGCCCCTGCCCGTCGCGGTGCTGAAGGCGGACGTGCTCGACCGCAATGACCGGTGGATGGCCGCGTTTCTGGCCGAAAGCGGCGCCGTCATCGCGCCCCACGGCAAGACCACAATGAGCCCGCAACTGTTCGACGGCCAGATCCGCCACGGTGCCTGGGCGATCACGGTGGCGACCGTTGCGCAGCTTCAGGTCGCCCGCCGCTTCGGCCACCGGCGCATCATCCTGGCCAACCAGCCGGTCGGCCGCCAGGCGATCCGCTACATCGTCGATGAGGTCGCAGGCGACCCGGAACTGGAACTCTACGTTCTGGCGGACTCCCTTCATGGCGCACGCGCGCTCGCCGACGAGGCCGAGCGCCGTCAATCGCCACTGCCGGTGAGCCTGTTACTCGAAGGCGGCGTCAAGGGCGGGCGGACCGGGTGCCGCGACTTCGAGCAGGCCATGGAACTGGCCCGCGCGATCAAGGGCCGCAACCCGTGGCTTGCCCTGCGCGGTATTGAAGGATTTGAGGGTCTGATCCAGGGCGCGACAGAGGATGAAAGGACACAGAAGGCAACCGTCTTTATCGATTTCCTGGGTGACATCGCCAAAGCCTGCCAGGCGGAAGACCTGTTCGCGCCCGGCCCGGTCATCCTGTCCGCCGGCGGCTCGACCTATTACGACATCGTGGTCGAGCGCTTCGCCCTGGCCGGCATCCGCGATGCCAGGCTGGTGACCCGCAGCGGCTGTTATCTGTCCCAGGACTCAGCGCTCTATGCCGACGCGTTCAAGGGCGTCAGGACACGCTCCGCCACCGCGCGCGGCATATCGGGCGGACTGGCGCCCGCCCTGGAAGTCTGGACCTATGTGCAATCGCTGCCCGAACCGGGCAAGGTGGTGCTCACCGCCGGCCGCCGCGACCTGTCCCACGACGCCGGCCTGCCCGTGCCGCAGACCTTGTTCCGCCCCGGCAGCGACGGGCCGCCTCAGGCCGTCGGCGCAGGGGTCGCCACCCTCCGGCTTCACGACCAGCATGCCGAACTGACGGTTCCGCATGGCTGCGACTGGCGGGTCGGCGACATGGTGTCGCTCGGCATCTCGCATCCCTGCACCACCTTCGACAAGTGGCAGCTCATGTTCCTGGTCGACGATGCCTATAACGTAACCGGCGCCGTTCGAACTTTCTTTTAGAACGCCTTACCCCAGTACGATGTCCCATACGTAGCGCGCCGCATCGACTTGCCGAGCGGTCGCAGCCTCGCGCGAGGCATCCGAACGCAAACGCCGGTAGAGGCTGTCGCGGGCATTGAGCCGCTCGCCCGGGAAATACATCTGGGTGACGAGTTCGGAGCCTGCATCGGCAATGCGGAAGTGGATATGCGACGCCCGCCGCCGGTAATTCGCGGGCTTGACCGTACGGAACCGAAAACCGCCCTGTGCATCCGTGTGCACGGCGCCAAAGCCCTGGAAGTTCGGGTCCGACGCCGCCTTCGGATCGTCGCGCGGATGGACGTAACGGCCGAACGCATTGGCCTGCCAGAGTTCGACGAGAACGTCGCCGGCCGGAGTGCCGTCGGCGAACAGCACGCGCCCCGTAAGCTCAATGATGTCGCCCTGAGCCCGGCCCGGACGCCCCGCGATTGTCGTCAGGTCCAGATCCGTGTCCTGAGGCTTATGGATCGGATAGAACGGCCCCGCGGTCTGGGCCGGCGTCGCCACCAGCGCTGCCAGCGCCGGCCGCGTCATTAACAGGCCCGTCGCCCCAAACAGAATTTTCCGCCGTGTCGTGCGCATGGTGCAGCCGTGATACTCCCAACCCGCCATCGCGAACCAGCCAACTTCCCGTGAACGCGATCCCGGCCGGCACAAGGATTATGACCGAACTTCGACATAACTGTGGACGCTATGTGGATAACTCTATATCGCCTGATGACAGCGACGGCCGGCTGAAGCACACTCCTATTGCACGGTCCGAATGGGTCCTGGGACTGGCGAACCGGGACAATGCAGGAGGGTCACCGTGTAGCCCTGGAGCTGGCTTCAGGCGCTGATCGGGGTTGAGGGCGAAAGTTCTTGGCGCCGACCGGTGAAAGGAACCAGCACTTCGCTGAAGGGGCGGCTTCGGCCGGTGCCGATGTGTTCTTCGGGATGCGGAAGTGTCGGCAGAAGTTACCGATGATGCTGTAAACGGCGGTCATCCGTTAACCAGCATTATGGACCAGCCCTTCGGGGTGAAGTCCGTGAGGCAAACTCTTCGGGGAATGTCTCAAGTGGTCGAAGGACCGGAAACGGAACGGAGACTGCGATCATGACACGGCCATGGCGCGTACCGCCCTTCGGGTCGATATGCCGACACGGCAGAGCCATGAGAAAATGCGGAGCGGCTTCGGCAGCTCCGCATTTTCGCTTTTGGGCCCGGCGATATCCGCGCCAACACCGGCAGACCCGGTCGGGAAAACGGGTCTCTTCGATATTCGATTGTGAGGAAACGGCTACAGCGTTGCGGGCTGCGGCACCTTCGCGGTTCCGGCCACCACCGTGCGCCAGCTGTAGTCGGCTTCGGCCCTCAGGAGCACATAGAGCAGCATGCCGTTGAGTGCGTGCCACAGGAAATGCGTGCCCAGGGGCCAGGCGTCGCACAGCGGAATGTCGGCCGTACGGAACAACAGGGCGACGGTGAACGTGGAGGCACTCAACAGCATCGCGCCCGATGCCACATGCCCCTTGTACTTGAGCAGGGCCCACAAGCAGTAAAGCGCCGCGGCCGCCGGGAAGTAGACCACGCTGCCATAGAGCACCGTTTCGGGCACAGCCACGGCGACAGCGGTCGAAAACACGGCAAAGCCCGCGACAATGGCAACCGACTTCCGCAGAGTGAAGCCGCAATAACGCGTCAGCGCGAAGCCCAGATAGAACAGGATGAAGACGACGATCGGGATGACGTCGACCAGCATCGCCCAGAACTGGGCATAGGTGTGAAAAAGAAAGCTGCCGAAGCCGATCAGCGAGGCGACCGCCGTCAGCCCCCAGATCGGCCCGTCACTGGGAATCTCCGTGCGCCGCTTTGCATAGGCATAGGCAAACGCGGCAGCGAACAGAAAAGTAACGTTGGAAACCGCGTTGAGCGGCTCGTCCCAAAAGCCCGGTGCGACACGCTCGCAATAGCTGTCGATATACCTGAACCAGTCCGGCATGAAACCCCTAATCGCTTGCGATCGAGGCCGATCGATCGCAACAATTCATGTCGTGGCGTCAGCCGACGGTTCAGCCATATCGCCGAAAACATGCCTAGCACAGTTGAGCCTGAATGCAATTACCGTATGGTTAACGGGTTCCTATATTGTGGAAAATCGGCCGCATTCGAGCACCTGCAGGTTGGTGGCGCGCGCACCACACATGTCCGGCGGCACGATGGCTTGTGAACCGACACGGCAGCACGTCTGCGAATCGACCGCATCCTCGGGTCCAGAAAGTTGCGGCGAGGGCCAATCGACCTTGATTCAGATCAACGACGGTTTGGCCTGTTCTCGGGCATTCCCTCTGCATGCTTGGCTCGTGAACATGTAAGGAATCCTGATGCAAAACATCGTCGCGCTGGTAGACCTGGATGACGAGAGTTCCTGGCAAAAAACGCTGCCCATGGCGATCGACTATGCGAAGCACAAGGGCGCGCGGCTTCACGTCCTGACGATTGTGCCGGACGGCATGTTCAGAATGACCGTGGTGGCGCAGCTCATTCCGGAAGATTACGAACGCAGGCTGACCGATGACGCCAAGGAGCGGCTGGCCGCCATCGTTGAACAGCAGGCGACGGACGGCGTGCAGCTTGACCAGGTGGTCCGTCTTGGAAGCGTCTACAAGGAGGCTCTGCGCTTCGGCCGCGACGTCGAGGCCGACCTGATCGTCGTAGGCGCGAGCCGTCCTGAATTGAAGGACTACATCCTCGGCCCGAACGCCGGACAGATTGTCCGTCACGCGGAATGTTCAGTGTGGGTCGTTCGGGACTAGAGCATCGTTCCCGCCGATCAAGCCGGAAAATCGGCCATGCCGGGGCGCTCCCTGATCGAGCTCCGCGATCAGCTGTTTTGCTTTTTCGCGTTGCTTCCCGTTGGTTTTGAGCCTGTTTTGAAGGTGCTTCAGTTTCGCTTTCGAGCCGACAGTATTGAGGTCTCTCTCAAGCTTGTCCCGCGTCTTTTCAAGCTTGGCCAGGACTTTTTGAAACGCCTGGCGTTTCCTGGAACGCTTCGTCTCTTCCGACCTGAAAAGATCTGTCAGTCTCATGTGCCAGGTACCTCTGTACGAAAACAGACCTCATGGGTGATAGTGCAGTTTGATGACACGTGGGTGACAGGCGGATGACAGATAGATGACAGCTGGTTTCGCGGCACCGGTCGGACGCAGGTCCGCTAGGAAATCACAACGACCGGAACACTGACCTTCTGCATCACGTGCCAGGCCACGGAACCGTCCAGGAGGTTCTGCAATCCGGTGCGCTGGCGGTGCCCGAGTACGAGGACCTGGGCGTTCTTGTCCTCCACGATCTCGACGATGCGGTTTTGCGGCAGACCGGTGACCAGCACCGTGTCGGCGTTGTGCAAAGGCGAGAGCCCGGAATGGGTGCCGCGCATTTCCGACAGCAGCTGTTCCATCATGCGCCCGGCCGCGACATCCAGAGGCTCCGGCAGGTTGTTTGAGCGTTGCGACTTGCGGTACAAACCCGGCGCGGAGACCGGTTCGTGGACCGCGTGAACGATGCAGACCGACGCCCGGACCGATTGGGCGTATTCACACGCCCACAGTACCGGCTTTTCGGACGCGGGCAGCAGATCGACGGCAACGAGAACGGGTCCGGAATTCGGCATGTCTTTCGCACCGCTGCGGGACGACATGTTGTCGGCGCGCATATCCACCGCCACACCCATTCAATCGATACCCATGAACCCCGCCTGCAAACTATTTCACTTGCATGACAGCCACATGACACCCGATGGAGATACCTGGCCGAAACGCCTGCGCAATGGGTGACACGACCGGGCAGGTGTTGACCCGGACGCTTACGTTGAACGCACGGTCAGCAACCCCGGTGGTTGCCATTATCTCCTTGTTGCCTATGCCCGCGCGGTTAGGATTGCGTCCGGAGAAGATGACAAGGTCAACCAGCGCCATGACCGCTCAACATGACATGTTCCGGACCGACGACGGCACGCCGGTCTGGATGAGCGGTGCCGGCCCGACCGTCGTCCTCATTCACGGCGTGCTTGTCGACCACCGCATGTGGGCGCGGCAGGTCGATGCACTCTCGGCGCATTACCGTGTCTGCTGCTTCGACATGCTTGGACACGGCGAGGCGCCCGATCCGCCGGGCGAACGGGTGCTCGACGATTTCGTGCGGCAGACCCACGACGTGGTCCGGCAGGTCTCCGAGGAGGGCCCGCCGGTGCTGGGCGGTTTCTCGATGGGCGGGCTGATCGCCCAGGCCTATGCCGTTACGCACCATGCCGGCTTGAGTGGCCTCATCCTCATGAGCACGGTGCACGACCGGACACCGGAAGAAGCCGCCCGGGTTCGCGCGCGTTTTGAGGGCAATGTTTCGCGCGGGGTCGAGAATGCCATCGCGTCCGGCACGAGACGCTGGTTCAAACCCCAGGACCATGAAACGCACGCCGAGGCGATCAGGGACATCCAGGACCTGATGCGCGACGGTGACTTCGCGGCCAAGCGCAAGGCACACCGCGTGTTCGTGACATCGGATCCTCAAGTGACCGGCAGGCTCGGCGCCATCTCCTGCCCCACCCTGGTCATGACCGGTGAGGACGACACCGGCTCGACACCGCGGATGGCCCGCAGGATGGCCGATGCGATCCCCGGTGCGAAGCTGCGGATCCTGGACGGACAGCACCATATGATGCCGGTCTTGGACGCCGACCGTGTCAGCACCGAACTGCTCGAATTCCTGCCGGGATGCATGTCGGATTGAGCTTGCCGGCATCAGTCAATACGGCCAAGCCCGACCAAACTCATGAAATATGATCTAGATCACAGTTCACAGACATTTTACGTTCCATATTAGTCTTATTGCAACGCATTTATTCCCTTCAGCCCACCATAGGAAACAGGAAATATCATGTCTGTATTGAGCAAGATACTCACCTCGATTTTCGCCGCAGGCCTGTTGTTCACCACCAGCGCAACCGCGTTCGCCTGGGAAAACGACGGCACCAAGAGCAACCACGCCGTATACGAAGGGTTCTCCATCGGAATCGGCGGCGGCGGTGTCGACGTTGAGATCGAGTTTCCCGACGATGACGACGATGAGGACGACGACTAGTCGTTCCAAAGCGGAGCCGCGGCGGGCTCCTGCTGAAGCCATTTGGTCCGATCGGCGAAAGAACACTCAAGCTCTGCTGGCTTTCGCCGCTTCGGGCAAACGCTGGAGTGCTATCCGCCCGTCCGGATCTCGTCCAGAACCGGCAGGATGTGCTGGCGGAACAGGGCCGGGTTCTCCGACATCGGGAAGTGGCCGATCCCTTCCATCACCGTGAGTTTGGCTCCCCTGATACGTTCCGCCGTGGCGCGGGCGCGTTCCGGCGTGCATGAGGAATCGTACTCGCCCGACATCAGGTAGACCGGACAGCGCGCCGTGTCGATGCGCGCCGAGCGGTCGTCGAAATGGCCGTCGACCCAGTAGAAATAGAGATCGCCCTTAAAGATGCCGGGACCGCCCTGCATGTAAGCCCACAGGGTTTCCCAGCGGTATTCCGACGGGCTCTGCGGTGCGACCTGGCCGGAGACGTATCCGGCCGCGATCTCGCCGCCATGGACATCGGGCCTGTGCAGCCATTCGGTATCGTAATAGGGCTCCAGCCGGTCGGCGCCCTCGAGCGCGATCACGGCGCGAAACGCGTCCGGGGTCTCGAGCGCCAGATGCAGCACGATCCGCCCGCCCATCGAGCAGCCCATGACAACCGGCCGATGCAGGTCCATCGCCTGGCAGAACGCCAGCACGGTTTCCCTGTAGAGCCCGGTGGTCAGCTTGTATTCGCGGTCCTGCCAGCCGGCCGGTGGGTTCGACTTGCCGTGCCAGGGCATGTCGAAGGCGATCACGCGGTAATGGGCGGTCACCGACGGATCGGTCATGAGGTGCCGGAACTGCCGCGAGTCTGCGCCCGCGGTATGCAGGCAGACCAGCGGGATTCCGGTGCCGGCTTCCTCGACATGGATGCGCACAGCCTCGCCCGCCACGTCCATGGTGAAGTAGCGCCCGGTTATCGGCTCGAACTCCGGCATGGCTCAGCCCGCCGCCCGTGCCGATCGCGGCGCGGCCAGCAGATCCTTGAAGTAGAGCAGGTTCTGCATGAACGGCAGCAGATCGCCGTCGATATGGGCGAGGCCCGCCGCCAGCATGCTGAACAGGTCGTGATGGTCACGCTTCGGCATCGGCTGCCAGTGCTCCCTCCAGACTTTAGCGGGCGCACGGATGGTGAAGCGGCCGGACTCTATACTGATGCCGCGGCGGCGGACATCACTCACCCGCCCGCGGTCGATGCGGACGATGTAATCGACCTCCCCGACCCCCACCAGGATCGCGCACTCGACGAAGCGGCCCCGCCGCACCAGCGCATCGTTGCCGTTCACAAACTCGGCGAGATTCTCGATCATTGCGTTCTCTCCAGGTCTCGACATCGATCCCTGCCCAGTTTTCAGCCGCGTGTCGAATCCACCAGGCAGAATTGAGTGATGTTTGGCGGAGACACGAACCTTTCCTCCGAGCCACCCGGCCACGCAAGCCCGCTACAAATCCTGTTCGCGCAGGAACGAGAGCATCGCCTCCCGGCAGTCTTCCGGCCGCTCGATTTGAAGCAGATGCCCTGCTCCCTGGATGGCTTCGTAGACATAGGCGC
>JBPCWF010000107.1:0-6742 GCA_051009775.1 Hyphomicrobiales bacterium
ATCCCATGATCATCGAAGCCAGAATGGGCAGCATCTGTTTGAGGATGCCCGAACTGATGCCGCTCGAACTGGCGGCGTGACTGGCGACCTCGCGGCTGACCTCCTTGGAACCGAAGATATGGCCGAGAATGCCGTTGCCCTCGTTGACCGCGTCGGTCAGGCCGACGGCCGAGGGATCGTCGTAGTAGCGCTGATGGTTGCCGCCCTGCAGCGCCCGCATCAGGTCCGAAAGGCCCTGTTCGCTGCCCGCATTGCGCCGGAACCCGGCGGCAATCATCGGCGCCAGCTGTTCGACCGCCGATTGGGTCTGCGCCGCGTCGAGCCCGAACTGCTGGCCGAGAGTGTTCATCGCGCCGCCGCCCTGTGCCTGGGCGAGCATATCGATCAGGTTCATAGTGCTGTCTCCGTGTTCAAACCGTTGCGGCCCACAGTGTCACAGAGCCGTTCGTAGGCGAAGAGAAATAGCACGGAATTGTGTGGAGAGTTAGGGTTGTCCGACGCCGGGATCATGCCGGCGCGGCCTGCTCCACCCGGGCCAGCCGGGTCATCAGGGCGTAGCCCGTGGCCGCCGCGGCGATGCCGAACAGGATCGAGCCGGCAGCCATGCCCAGAAGTGCGCCCGAGGCACCGCCCCACGCCGCGCCGGCGGCGACGAAGGGTATGGTGCCAAGCGTCGCCTTTGCCCAGTTGAACAGGGTCGACCAGTGCGGCTTGCCGAGATTGTTGAACGCGGCATTGGCGACGAACTGCGCGCCGTTGAACGCCCAGCTGATGGCGATCCAGGTGCAGAACAGATAGATCAGAGCGGCGGCGCCGTCGCTGGCGTTGAACAGGCCGACGATGACGCCCTTGAGGGCAAACAGCGCGACCGACACGGCGGCGACATAGACGGCGGCGAACTTCAATGCATCGATGTAGCTGCGCCGCACCCGGTGCATGTTCAGCGCGCCGAAGTTCTGCCCGATGATCGGGCCGATGGCGCCGGACAGCGCGAACACGACACCGAAGCACAGCGGCACTAGGCGCCCGATGATCGCCCAGGCGGCGACCGCGTCGTCGCCGAACGCCGCAAGCACGGCGGTGACATAGGCCATGCCGAACGGGGTCGCCACATTGGTCAGCATCGCGGGCAAGGCGATTTTCGCGATCGCGCGGATGTCCTCCATGAGCCAGGCCCACCGCGGCCGCGGCAGAAATCCATGGATGTTCAGCAGGCAGTGGAGCCCGACCGCCAGGACCGCGAAACGGGCGCAGACGGAGGCATAGGCCGCGCCGTCGACGCCGAGCCCGAGGCCGAAGATGAACACCGGATCGAGCACCGCATTGACGATGCCGCCGGACAGCATGGTGTACATGGCGAGCTTGGCGGCGCCGATGGCGCGCAAGGTTCCGCTGCAGCACATGCCGAGGGCGAGCAGGGGCAGGGAGGGAATGATGATTCGGGCGTAGCTCAGGGCAATGTCGTGGGTTTCGCCGCGCGCGCCGAGCAGATGCAGGAACCGGCCGGCGCCGAACCACAAGACGACCGCCAGCATCAGCGTGAACAGGAGGGCGAACAGGAAGGTGCTGGCGGCAAGGCGGCGCGCCGCATCGGCCCGGCCGGCGCCGATCGACCGGGACACCAGCGCCGAGATCGCGATCGCAATGCCGACGCAGACGGAGATATTGAAAAAGATGATCGAGCCGGCATAGCCGATGGCGCCCGCGACCTCACGCTCGCCCAGCAGGCTCAGAAAATACAGGTCGGCGAAATCGACCACGAACAGCGACATCAGCCCGACCGATCCGGTCAGCGTCATGACCACCACATGGCGCATGGTCGCTCCGGTCGTGAACTTGGCCTTCCGGTCGCCCGGCGGCGGCGCGTCGACTTCGGACATCGGGACATTCTGGATGGGCGGCGCGACGTACGTGCGTCGCGGCATCTATGCGGCGGTGCCGCCCACGGTCAGCCCGTCGAGCCGAAGCGTCGGCTGGCCGACGCCGACCGGCACGCTCTGGCCTGCCTTGCCGCAGGTGCCGATGCCCGAGTCGAGCGCCATGTCGTTGCCGACCATGGAGACCCGGGTGAGGGCGTCCGGTCCGTTGCCGATGAGGGTGGCGCCCTTGACCGGCGCCCCGAGCTTGCCGTTTTCGATCAGATAGGCCTCGGTGCAGGAGAACACGAACTTGCCTGAGGTGATGTCGACCTGGCCGCCGCCGAACGACACCGCAAAGAGGCCGGACTTGACCGACGAGATGATCTCCTGCGGGTCGGCATCGCCGGACAGCATGTAGGTGTTGGTCATGCGCGGCATGGGCATATGGGCGTAGGACTGGCGCCGTCCGTTGCCGGTCGGCTGCTCGCCCATGAGCCTGGCATTGAGCCGGTCGTGCATGAAACCGACCAGAATGCCGTCCTCGATCAGTGTCGTGTAGGAGGTTGGCGTGCCTTCGTCGTCGATGGTCAGCGAGCCGCGGCGGTCCGACAGCGTGCCGTCGTCGACCACGGTGACGCCGGGCGACGCGATGCGCTCGCCCATCAGGCCGGCAAAGGCGCTGGTCTTCTTGCGGTTGAAGTCGCCCTCGAGCCCATGGCCGATCGCCTCGTGCAGCAATATCCCGGGCCATCCCGGACCGAGCACCACATCCATTTCGCCTGCCGGCGCATCGATCGACTCCAGATTGACCAGCGCCTGACGCAGCGCTTCGTCGGTGCAGGCCTTCCAGGTGTCGCCGTCCAGTATGTCGCCGTAGTCGCTGCGCCCGCCGATGCCGTAGCTGCCCGATTCCTGACGCCCGCCGGTATCGGCCACCACCGACACGTTGAGCCGCACCAGGGGGCGGATATCGCGCCGCACGGTGCCGTCGGCCCTGACCAGTTCGACCGCCTGCCAGTTGCCCGTGAGCGATGCCGACACCTGGCCGACCCGGTCGTCGAGGCCGCGGGCATAGGCGTCGATCTCCTGCAGCAGCGCGACCTTGTCTTCGAAGCTCTGGGCGCTGAGCGGATTGTTGTCGACATAAAGTGTGCGGTTGGTGCCGGGCGGCGCTTCCGACGCTTCGCCGCTGTGCCCCGCCTTGACCGCGTCGATGGACGAGGCGGCGCGCTTCAGCGCGGCTTCGGAAAGCTCCGAGGCATGGGCATAGCCGGTCGCTTCACCCGCGACGGCGCGCAGGCCGAACCCCTGGGTGGTGTCGAAGCTGGCCGACTTGAGCCTGCCGTCGTCGAACACCAGCGCTTCGGTCTGGCGGTATTCCAGGAACAGCTCGCCGTCGTCGCAGTCGCTGAGCGCGTCGGCCACGATCCGCTCCGTCCGGTCGCGGTCAAGTTCCGTGTCGGTGAAAAAGATGCTGGGATCGTCCTGTGCCACGGGAGGCTCTTTCCTTGGTTGGCGTGCGGGCACACTCTATTGGTTCCCCGCCGACCAATCCAGGGTTCGTTGCGGGCATGACGGCCGCCCGCACAGGACGCCGGTGTCGTCAGAGCGACTCGTAGGACTTCGTGAAGCCTTTGAGCGACAGGTCGAATATGCCGTCGCGGCCGCGGATGTCCTTGATGTAGAACTTGGCGCCGCCGCCCGACTTGAACTTGGTCAGCAGATCGTCGTTCAGGAAGGTCGTGGCGACGCAGACGCCCTGCGGCGAGCACAGCTCGTAGCCGAGACGGCCGATCGCCGTGCCGTCGATCTCGACCCCAACGCCGGCCGGAAGATAGACGCCGATCGGAACGGTTACGCGCATCTGACTGACGGATTTGCCCTTCACGCTCTGTTTGACGATCAGCACGCTGATCCCGACATTCTTCTGTTCCGGGTGGCGCGCGATCTGGATCATCACGCATTGCGGCGGTTTCGCCTTCTGATTCGCGTTGGCGGCGTCGGTCGTCGCCAGATCGCTCTTGCCGTCCGAAGCGGCCGGCTGGGTCGTCTGGTTCTGCGAGGTTTTCTGCTCGGTGCAGCGGATCGTCCAGTCGCCATGCTTGGCCGCTTCGACCAGCTTAGGCCGCTGCGCTTGTTGTTGTGTCGGTTGTGTCGGCTGGGCCTGTTGCGCCAGGGCCGCCGGGCCGACCAGCATCGCCAGGCCGAAAGCGGCGGCAAAATGCCTGATCGGAACACACTTCGATTTGATGTTGGATTTTGCCGTCATGATTTTGCTGTCGTTGTCTTTCGTTGATTGAATTGCGTGCTGCGTCTCGTCGGGCCGCTTGCCGCAGGCAAGTAGCACAGATTGAGGGGCCTGGTTTTCAAACCCTCGTTACACCGTTAACATCGCGTTCCGCGACCGGTGCCTCGCTTCGCCGATTGGCGCTGACGCCATAATCGACGGCCTCGATTCGAAAAGCATTTTTCTTGACCCCAGCGGATTGTGTCAAATGGTCGCAAGATTTACGCATCGCGGCTGTTGCTGCCTCCGCAACCCCGCCTGCGATCCTTATCCGGCGCGTGTTTCTGGCCCATAAATCTTGAAGAAATAAGGCAAAATTGGGGTGTTGGCAGTGCCAGTGCACGTCCGCGGGGTGGTTTTTGGCCGGACTGCGCGGGCACCGCGAGAATATGCCGCGCAGCAGGACGATTGCGGGCCGCAGAGGATTGTGATTTTTGTCGAGCCTGGCCGTTCGGACATATCCGATGTCGGCCGAGGTCGGGGACAGCAGCGAGTGAACGCTCCGATCTGCTGAACATAACCTTTGTGAGGGAGCTGGGCGGAGATGCGATCAGCTGTTGGCCTTTTGGCTGTTTTGGGCGCTGTCATCGGCGGTGCGATATTGCTCTGGTCGGGCGGTCACGCGCTGGCGGCGGCGGGCTTACCCGAGCCCTGGCAACTGGGGTTTCAGGATGCCGTGACCCCGGTCATGCACGACATCAACACGTTCCATAACTGGATGCTGGGCCTGATCACGGTCATCGCCTGCTTCGTGTTGTTGTTGCTGGTTTACGTCATGGTTCGGTTCAACGCCAAAGCCAATCCGACGCCGTCGAAGACCACGCACAACACGCTGATCGAGGTGATCTGGACGGTCGGGCCGATCCTGATTCTGCTCGCCATCGCCGTGCCGTCGTTCCGCCTGCTCTATCTGCAGCGGGAAATCCCGCAGGCCGACATGACCGTCAAGGCGATCGGCAACCAGTGGTACTGGTCTTACGAATATCCCGATCACGAAGACCTGGCGTTCGACTCGCTGATGGTCGAGGACGCGGATCTTCAGCCGGGCCAGCCGCGCCTCCTGGCAACCGACAATGACGTCGTGGTGCCGGTCAACAAGACGGTGCGGGTCATCGTCACCGCCTCCGACGTTATCCACAACTGGGCCATGCCGTCTTTCGGCATCAAGATGGACGCGATACCCGGACGCCTGAACGAGACCTGGTTCCGGGCGGAAAAGGTCGGGGTCTATTACGGCCAGTGCTCCGAGCTCTGCGGTATTCGCCATGCCTATATGCCGATCACCGTGCGGGTCGTGTCGGAGGAGGAGTTCGCCTCCTGGCTGGTCGAGGCGAAGGAGCAGTTTGCGGCTGCGCCCGAACGCACCAATGTGGCGCAGTCGCCGGCCGAGTGATCCGGCGCCGTCACGTGTCATCTGGGGAACAAGGAATAAATAGGGAAGCCGAAAATGGCATCAGAAGCTGCAGCACACGCTGATCACGAGCATCATCCGACCGGTTGGCGTCGCTACGTCTATTCGACCAACCACAAGGACATCGGCACGATGTACCTGGTGTTCGCGATCATCGCCGGCATTATCGGCGGCACCATGTCCATTCTGATGCGCATGGAGTTGCAGGACCCCGGTCTGCAGTTCTTCGGCAATCCTCACACATACAACGTTCTTGTCACCGGTCACGGGCTGATCATGATCTTCTTCATGGTCATGCCGGCGCTGATCGGCGGCTTCGGCAACTGGTTCGTTCCGATCATGATCGGTGCGCCGGACATGGCGTTTCCGCGCATGAACAACCTGTCGTTCTGGCTGCTTCCGCCGTCCATTGCGCTGCTCCTGATCTCGGTCTTCATGGAGGGGCCGCCGGGCAACGTGGGCGTTGGCGGCGGGTGGACCGTCTATCCACCGCTGTCGACTACGGCCCAGCCCGGACCGGCCATGGACTTCGCCATCCTGTCGCTCCACCTCGCCGGCGCATCGTCGATCCTGGGCGCGATCAACTTCATCACGACCATCTTCAACATGCGTGCGCCCGGCATGACGATGCACAAGATGCCGCTGTTCGTATGGTCGATACTGGTGACCGTATTCCTGCTGCTCCTGTCCCTGCCGGTGCTCGCGGGCGCCATCACGATGCTTTTGACCGACCGCAACTTCGGCACCACCTTCTTCGATGCCGCGGGCGGCGGTGACCCGATCCTGTTCCAGCATCTGTTCTGGTTCTTCGGCCACCCGGAAGTCTACATCCTGATCCTGCCCGGCTTCGGCATCGTCAGCCATGTCATCTCGACCTTCTCCAAGAAGCCGGTGTTCGGCTATCTCGGCATGGCCTATGCCATGGTGGCGATCGGCGTGATCGGCTTCATCGTCTGGGCGCACCACATGTACACGGTGGGCCTCGATGTCGACACCCAGGCCTATTTCGTGGCCGCGACCATGGTCATTGCCGTGCCGACGGGGGTCAAGATCTTCTCATGGATCGCGACCATGTGGGGTGGATCACTGACCTTCCGCACACCGATGCTGTGGGCGATCGGCTTCATCTTCCTGTTCACCGTTGGTGGTGTGACAGGGGTGCAACTGGCCAATGCTGGTCTCGAC
>JBPCWF010000108.1:0-4303 GCA_051009775.1 Hyphomicrobiales bacterium
GTTGAAGTACAAACGAGTCCCGTTCTGGCACTCGCGAGGGGATACTGGCGTGGCTGAGTATAAGTTGGATTAAGTTGTTTGGTTAATGGATCTTCAGGTTAATGATTGCTTTCTCTGCCTGGAGAAGCATGCCGGAGCGGCAGGAACAACAAGATCATTTTCGAATATTGCAAGTCAACGGCCAAGTCGAAGAAATTCAGACACGAATACTCTAAACGGTTTTATCGAGTAGGGTGCCTTGTTCGCCGTTCATGGCGCGTACCGCGTTGAGGATCTCGCGATCGCTGAGTTTAGATGCCGGGCGTGCGCTGTCGGCAGCTGGATCTTTGAGCTTCGTTGCCGGCAGTTTGCCGTCGGCAGGTTTTTCTTTGCTGTGTGCGCCGTCGTGCCGGTGGTGTCGCGGCAGATGCTCATCGTGCAGCTTTGATGCGCGATTGAGCGCAGTAACGCTATCCGCGCTTTGCGCGGGAAGTGCTTGCGGGACTGTGCGACCAATGCTGGTCATGGCTTACATCCATCACCTGTACCTGTCGTCCCCCAACGAGTCCAAATCCCCGATTAGTGCGACGCAGAGTAGCAGATGAAGATAATTGCCGTGTTAAGCCAACCGCTAAGATTTAGTTCAAACTGTCCGCATCCGCCGGCCCGTTTCGTGGGGCCGCGCAGACCATGGAGGCGGTGAGAAATACGGGCTAGAGCGACCGGTCGATGGCAAGGGTGGTCGGTGCGGTCGGACGTTGTTCGGCTATCTGCGCGCCGCCGGTATAGCAGCTCGGTCCGGATCGCTTGCCCTTGGCAATTTCGAAGATTGCGTTGATCAGGCCCTCGCTCACGGCACGGGCGGCTTCGAGCGCGTTGAAGTTGCTGCTGGCCTGAATCTGCAGGCGCTTGAGGGCGCGGCGCAGCCGGTCGGTCTGGGTCGGCGCGGTGCTGCCGACGAACTGGGCGTTCGCTTTGAGGATGCCGTAATCGCGCGCATAGTCCTGGGCGAGCTCATTCTTTTCATTCTGCAATAAGACCGCCTCTCTCGGACGGTTGGCCTTGAGCAGAGCGGTTTCCTCCGCCAGGAGATCGGTCATGCGCGCGGCGGCGTCCTGCAGCCGTTCGCACAGGGCGATCGCCTCGGTCCGGGTGGTCAGGGGCCGGCGCGTATTGTGTTCGGTGTCTTGGGTCATGGCTCTATCTGCTGTGTCTTGAGGATTTCCGCATAGACGTGGTCGGCAAGACCGATTCCGCCCGACTTGGCGATCGACTTGGCATATTCCCCCGACATCATCTCGCGGTAGATGCCTTCCGACGAACCGCCGGTGAAGGGGCCTTCGGTCTTGATGCCGGAGAACATCTGCTTCACGAACATGGTGAGGAACACGGATTCGAATTCTTCGGCCTGCTCGCGTGCCCGTTCCCTGGCCTTGTCGGTATCGTTGGCCGCGGGGTCGCTCGACGCCGCCTGCGGCCCGGGCGCAACGGGCTTCGCATAGGGGCTGGGCGCGATGGTCGCCGACACGGTCATCACATCACCTCGATGTCGGCCTGCAGGGCGCCCGCGGCCTTGATCGACTGGAGGATCGAGATCATGTCTCTGGGGCCGATGCCGAGCGCGTTCAGGGCATCGACCAGCTGGCGCAGGCTGACGCCGCCACTGATCACTGCCAGCTTGTGGTCGGTCTCGTCGTCCACGGTGACATTGGTGCGCGGCACCACCGTCGTCTCGCCGTCGGACAGGGGCGCGGGTTGCGACACCTGAGGCGTTTCGGTGATGGTCACGGTAAGATTGCCCTGCGCGATCGCGACCTCGCTGATCCTGACACTGGCGCCCATCACGATGATGCCGGATTGCTCGTCGATCACCACCCGCGCCGACTGGTCGGGCTCGACACGCAGCTGCTCGATGTCGGTGAGCAGGGAAACGATCGATTTGTCGGAGCCTTTGGGCACGGAAAACTGCACGGTGGACTGGTCGACCGACACGGCGGCGGTCTTGCCGACGAAGGCGTTGATCGCCTGGGCGATGCGCCGAGAGGTGGTGAAATCGGGATTGCGCAGCGACAGCCTGAGCGACTTCTTGTCGTTGATGGCGAAATGGATCTCGCGCTCGACCAGGGCCCCGTTCGAGATGCGGCCCACGGTGGGGACGCCGCGCGTGATCGTTGCCGCCTGGCCGCCTGCCGAGAAGCCGCCAACCGCGACCGAACCCTGGGCGACCGCATAGACCTCGCCGTCGGCGCCCATCAAAGGCGTGACCAGGAGGTTGCCGCCCTGCAGGCTGGAGGAGTCGCCGAGCGCGCTTACGGTGACGTCGATGCGCACGCCCTGTGTGGCGAAGGCGGGAAGGTTGGAAGTCACCATGACCGCTGCGACATTGGCGGTGCGCAGATTGGCGCCGCGGGTGTTGACGCCGAGCCGTTCGAGCATGGCCGTCAGGCTCTGCAGGGTGAACGGAGAATTGTTGAGCGTGTCGCCGGTGCCGTTGAGGCCGACCACGAGACCGTAGCCGACCAGCTGGTTCTCGCGCACGCCCTCGATGTCCACCAGATCCTTGATGCGCGAGGAGGCGAGGGCGGCATCGCCCGCGATCATCAGAGCAATGGCCACCAACCCCATGACCGCGCTCAGCAGCCGGGGCGTGACACGTGAAGCTGGAAACCCATTGAAGCGCATCGTTTTCGCGTTCCCCCGAAAATCTCGTTCATACCCGCCGCTTACAGTCTTGCGAAAGACGTGCCACCGGGATGGCCGCCGCCGGCGGGTGGAAAACCGCGGAATTCCGGCCTTTCCGCGTGCCGGCCTGCTGCTGCCCGTTGGCCGGTACGAGCAACTGTTGCCGCCCACCCGGCAAAATTTGCCATGGTTAACGCCTTCTTAACGATGGTGGTGCGAACGTGGCGAAACGAGGCCGAAGCGGGGCAGGTGCGGGCTCGATCGGAGCCATTTCACATCTCCCACGCCCGTCGCCGCCGGCGCCGTTCGGCAGGCGTGAACCTATAACGGATGCAAATTCATGCGGATTACGGGACCCAATAGAAACGCGCGGGTTTCGGCGTCGCCCAAAGCGGCGGGCAAGGCCGGCGCAACCGGCGACTTCAAGGTCGGCGAGGGAACCAAGACGACGTCGGCGCATACCACTCAGAGCACGCGGGCACTGGCCGCGGTCGACGCTCTGATTGCGCTTCAGGAAGTGCCCGACGCGAGCGCCCGGAGCGCGCAGGCGGTCGAGCGCGCCGAGGATTTGCTGGACCTGCTCGAGGAGATCAAGATCGATCTCCTGTCCGGGGCCTTGCCGCGCTCGCGCATGATCAGGCTGGCGCGCATGGTCGAACAGCGCAGGGCGGAGATCGCCGACGTGCAGCTTGCGGGAATCCTTGACGAAATCGAACTCAGGGCGCGGGTCGAGCTGGCCAAGCTTGAAAACGCCGCCTGAGCGCTGGATCCGCGGCCGGGCGCATGTGCACCTCGTGCGGCCCGCGCAAAACACCGGCAGTTACAGGCGTTTACACAAACCGTTCAAAATTCGTTGCGGAGTGCATTCTTCAGTTGTGCGCGATGAGATCCGTCGATATACAGGCCGCGCGTGGGCGGAGCCAAGGTGATTCACGATCCAGGGTCCAGTCGAGGGTTGGAGTAATGGCGACCAAGACAAAGAAGCGCAAAGCTTACCGGCCAACGGAAAGCGAGCCGTTCATGAACAAGAAACAGCGCGAGTATTTTCGCAAGAAGCTGCTTGCCTGGAAGGAAGACATCGTCCGCGAAAGCCGCGAGACCCTCCAGCACCTGCAGAACGGCGACACGCATCTTCCCGATCTGGCCGACCGCGCCTCAACGGAAACGGAGCGCAGCCTTGAGCTGCGTACGCGAGACCGCCAGCGCAAGCTGGTTGCCAAGATCGACGAAGCGCTCGAGCGCATCGACGAGGGCACATACGGGTATTGCGAGGAAACCGGCGAGCCGATCAACCTCAAACGGCTCGATGCGCGGCCGATCGCGACACTCAGCATCGAGGCCCAGGAACGCCATGAGCGGCGCGAGCGGGTCTACCGGGACGACTGAGCGGAACGCAATCGGAGCTTCAGCCGGATATCCGGCAGAGCGGTGGCCGGCTGGCCCCGTTTTGCGTTTAGAGCTTTTTGTAAGACCCCCGCCATAACCGGCTGACATCATCCCATTTCCACGCGCGCTCTGTATCAGCGCATGCGTCCCGCGCGTCTGTCCATGTTCGAATTTGGTGTCGCTCGATTCGAGAGATATGGTGCTCGCAGTCGGGTAACCGCTCGGGCGGCAGGTATCTGCCGTTGGCGCGAGCGTT
>JBPCWF010000109.1:0-5424 GCA_051009775.1 Hyphomicrobiales bacterium
GCCCTGGAGCGCGCCAGGCCTGAGATCTGCATCACCCACACGCCGGGCTGCATGCTGATCACCGATCTGCCGGAACATATCGAACCGCCAAAACCGTCATTCAGCAAAACCCAAGGGAGGGAATAACAAATGTCACGACGCAAACTCGCAGGCGCCGCCGCGCTCGCCGCAACACTGATCGCCGGGCCGGCCATCGCGGAGGACCAGCCGGTCAAGCTCAGCGTGATCGGAACCTGGTCGAGCCTGACCAACTATCAGAAGCACGAGGCGCCGTTCTGGCGCGGCCTGTCCAAGGAGACCGGCGGCAAGGTCATCTCGACCATCGGCTCCTATTCGGAGTTCGGCCTCAAGGGCTTTGAAATCATGCGCCTGCTCAAGCAGGGCGTGTTCGATTATGCCCACGGCCTGCCCGGCTACGTTGCCGCCGAGAACGCGATCTTCGAAGGCGCGGACCTGTCCGCCCTGGTCCAGGACATCGGCACCGAGCGCAAAGTGGCGGAAGCCTATTTCCCGACGCTCGAGAAGGCCTTTGCCGAGACCTATAACGCCAAGCTGCTTCAGCTCTATCCGTTCCCCAGCCAGACGCTGTGGTGCAAGACGCCTGTGACCGGTCTCAAGGATCTCAAGGGCAAGAAGATCCGCGTCTACTCGACCACGCTCGGCGATTTCGTCGAGGGTGCCGGCGGCACTTCCGTTACCGTGGCCTTCGGTGAGGTCATTCCCGCGCTTGAGAAAGGCGTGGTCGACTGCGGCATCACCGGCACCATGTCGGCCTATACCGCCAAATGGTACCAGGCCGCCAAATATGCCTATACGCTCCGGGTCGGCTGGGGTCTCGCCTTCGGCGCCATCAACATGAAAAAATGGAACGCCATGTCGGCTGAGCAGCAGGCCGACCTGAAGGCCCGGCTCGACAAGCTCACGGACGCCATGTGGGCGGAGACCGCCAAGGAAGACGAGATCGCCATCGCCTGTCTGACCAGCGACACATGTCCGCTTGGGCCCGACGCGCCGCTCGGCGGCATGACGCTGGTGGAACCGACGGCTGAGGACCTCAAGGCGCGGGACAAGATCGCCAATGACGTGATCCTGGCACGCTGGGCAAAGCGCTGCGGCGAGGACTGCGCGGCCAACTGGAACAAGACGGTCGGGCCGATCGTCAACATGAAAGCGGCCGCGAAATAGCCGGTCGCGCCTGGTGGCGGGCAGTCACATGCTCAAGAAACTCAACCATGGCGTCGAGATCATCGTCCAGGTCGGCGGCTGGGCCCTTTTGGCCGCCGCCTGCCTGGTCACCTATGACGTCATCACCCGCAAGCTGCTCAACATCTCGATTGCCGGTGCCGACGAGATCTCCGGCTATGTCTTCGCGGTCTCGACCGCCTGCGCCTTCTCCTATGCCCTGCTGCACCGCTCGAACATCCGCATCGACATCGTCTACAAGCTCCTGCCGCCCATGGCGCAGCGCCTGCTCGATATTCTGAGCATGGTGCTCACGGGCGGGTTCCTGGCCATCGTCTGCATATTCGCGTTCAATCTCGTTTATGACGCATTCGCCTTCGGGTCGCGATCGATCACGCCGTTGCAGACACCCCTGGCGATCCCTCAGACCCTGTGGTTCGCCGGCCTGTGCCTGGCGGTGCTCACGTCCGTAGTGCTGACGTTTGCCGCGATCGCCGCGCTCATCCGGGGCGATCAGGCGCAGGCCGTAAAGCTGATCGGCGTACCCTCGCTCGACGAGGAAATCGAGACCGAAATCGGCAGCGGCGAACCAGGCGACGACGGCGACGGGGGCCGCTGACCCCCATGCTCATCGCCGCCCTCCTCATTCTGCTCGCCCTGATCGCGCTCTCCATTCCCGTCGCCGCCGCGCTCGGCTGGCTCGGACTGACGCTCGGACAGTTCTACACGCTCATGCCGGTGCACCGCGCCATCGGCGACATCGCCTGGCAGAACTCGATCGAGTTCCTGCTGGTCGCGATCCCGATGTTCGTCATGCTCGGCGAAATCCTGCTGCGCTCCGGCGTCACCACCAAGATGTATGACGCCATGGTCAAATGGCTGTCCTGGCTGCCGGGCGGGCTGATGCATTCCAATATCGGCTCCTGCGCCCTGTTCGCCGCCACGTCGGGCTCGAGCGTCGCGACCGCGGCGACCATCGGCACGGTGGCGGAGCCCGAAATGCGCAAGCACGGCTATCACGAACCCCTGTTTCTGGGCACCATCGCGGCCGGCGGCACTCTGGGCATCCTGATCCCGCCATCGATCAACCTGATCGTCTACGGCTTGCTCACCAACACCTCCGTGCCGGAGCTCTATCTGGCGGGCTTCATTCCGGGCCTCCTGCTCGCCGGCCTGTTCATGGCCACGGTCGCGGTTGCCTGTGTCCTCAGGCCCGCATGGGGCGGCGAGCGTATCCACTACGCCTGGAAGGAACGGCTGGTCGTCCTGGTGCACCTGATCCCGCCGATCCTGATCTTCCTCGTGGTGGTCGGCTCGATCTATGCCGGCTGGGCGACCCCGACCGAGGCCGCCTCGCTCGGCGTGGTCGCGGCCCTGGTCCTCGCCGCCGCTCATGGCCGCCTCACGCTCGCTATGATGCGCGAGGTGTTCCGCGGCACCATGCGCACCACGGCGATCATCATGCTGATCATCCTGGCGGCGATCTTCCTGAACTTCGTGCTGACCGCCATCGGGCTGACGACCCAGCTCACCGACGCCATCAAGGGCCTGGGGCTGTCGCCGCTGGGCACCCTGCTTCTGGTCGTCCTGTTCTATGTGCTGCTGGGCTGCTTCATGGAGACCTTCTCCATGCTGATCACCACGGCGACCATCGTGACGCCGATCGTGGTCGGCGTTGGCTATGACGCGGTCTGGTTCGGTATCCTGCTCATGGTGCTGCTCGAGACCGCACTCATCACGCCGCCGATCGGCATCAATCTGTTCGTGGTCCAGTCGATCCGGACCCGCGGCGAGATCAAGGACGTCATGCTCGGCGCGCTGCCCTTCGTCATCACCATGTTCGCCATGATCGCCCTCCTGATCGCCTATCCCGAGCTGGCCCTTTGGCTACCGCAGCTGTTTTACTGAATCTAAGCTCTAGCTTACGTTAACGTAAAACAACATTTGGACCGTAGTGCTGTGAGCATCTCCCTAAATGCGTGTTCGCGATGCAATGGCACCGCTACTAGATCTGACCCTGAGCTTGAAGCGCTTACGGCCGAGATACGCATCGAAACCGTAAATTTTGCCCTTGCAGTCTTGGGCCCGGATGCGCCGATATCCGCGCCGACGAAGCAGCTCTCGCACTTCGCGGCAGCCGAGCCGATGAGAGGTGCGCTGCGCCGGATCGTGTGGACGTGCTCTGTCGCAGGGATCAGGGGGCGGGTAGCCGTCATAGGGATCGAGATAGTCGAGACCCCCGTCGAGAAAGACGCCGGGGTTGAAGAAGCGCCGCTTCTTGCCGCATTGCACGTGCCAGATGGATCCGCCCTGCTTGCCGCTAAAGCCGATGCGCTCTTCCAACGGCGCGGCGATCGTTGCAGCCGCCGTCGGCGTCAGGCTGCCAGCCGTTGCCTCTCCGGCCGTGTTCCAACCATGGGTCGTAAAAAGGACCGCAATGAGTGCGAGGAGCCGATTGCGTTTCATCTCATCCTCCGACTTCCCACAACCCCCCTCTCGGATGTTGTCATGGGTTTCCCATTTCAAAAGGTACAGCGGACATGCGACCACCTTGCGGCGGAAAGCCACTGGTGCCCCTAAGCGGTCATTGGACGAGCATGCAAATTGGAAGAACACACCGCTCGGCGATCAACTTTCCCAACTGCCGATCGAGTCTACAAATTTTGAGATATCATTGTCGGTCCAGTCAGATTTTCGGCGCAAATAGTTGATCGCACCGTATCTGCTTCCGCCACGCGCCAGCATCTCCGACAGATGTTCTCTAAGGAACGTTTCGTGAAATGACCGCGAGCGAAGCGCGAATTGCTTTGACTCAGTTTCCGGTATTCCGAATTCGCTTTCGAGAACCTCGCGCATCTTCATGTTCGCGCCCGGCCAGCCCCCAACTCGCTCGACATAGTCTTCTGCTGCTTCTCCAGGCTGACGACTCCAATCTCTGGATTTGTCTCCACCCATTCCACCTGTCTTTCAAATTCGTTCGGTTGGGCCGCCAGAAAATTTTCGCAGCGTTGCCTGTTCGGCTCTGCAGTGTACGCAGCGCCGTGCAGGTGGTCTACTCAAGACGGGCAATGCTCTGGACTGCAATGAACTGAACGCTATGACGCTTATGTTGATGGCATGAAATTCGTGTGCCGATGGCCGAAAAGGCACGACCGCTGTTGAATGCGACGCGGATATGCTCAAGCGAGCGGCGAGGCATTTCGCGCCGGTTGAAGACAGCGTTGACTGAGGAGCACGGATCATGAGCACCGAACTGTGGATGCTGGCGCTGACCGGCATTCTGGCGGTCTGCCAGATGGCGCTGCAGTCCTTCATTTTCAAAGCCCAGGTCGGCAATGCCTATACGGTCGGACCCCGTGACGAAGCCATCACACCGGTCGCGATGGCCGGCCGGGCCGACCGCGCCTACCGGAACCTTCTGGAAATGCTGCCCGTCTTCGTGATCGCCGTGGTCATCGTCGAGCACACGGGCGCTCATGATTTCTGGACCGCGCTCGGCGCCCAGATCTTCTTCTGGGGCCGGGTCGCCTTCGTCCCGGCCTACCTGACCGGCTGGCCATGGGTGCGCACACTGACCTGGAACGCAAGCATGATCGGCCTGGCGCTGATCTACTGGCGTATCCTGGTCTGACCGCCACCGTTCATTCGTAAACGGCTACCGGGTCGCCCAGCACCTCCATGATAGGCGTCGCGCCGAGACCGGGCGCGGCGGGCGCGCTGATCCGGCCGTTCTCGCCGACCGCGCCCTCAGCCGAAACCACGCTCAGCATGGCCGCGCAGTCCCATGTGGCGATGCGGGAGCGCTCCGGGGTCGCCTGAATCAGATGCGCCGCCGCCGTGTCGGCCATGACGCTGCCGCCGGTCTCCATGATCAGGACCTTGACGCCGGTGGCGAGGCAGAAGTCACGCATCAGCTTGGCCTTGGTCAGCCCGCCGACCCGGCCGATCTTGATATGGGCGATCTCCGCCGCCCCGTCGCGCTGCATGCGCAAGAGATCGGAAAACGCCTTCAGACCTTCGTCGAGCGAGATCGGGTGGCTGGTTTGCCGACGCACATGCAGGCACTCGTCATAGGTTTCGCAGGGCTGCTCGAAGAAGACGTCGAGGCCCTGGACCTGATTCATCACCGCGATGGCCTCTGCCGGCAGCCAGGACCGGTTGAGGTCGTAGAAGATCGTCTCGCCCTCCGCCTCGTTGGCCTTGAGGTGGCGGATGCGGGCGACATCGAGGGCGGTATCGGAC
>JBPCWF010000110.1:0-4865 GCA_051009775.1 Hyphomicrobiales bacterium
TCCGCTTCCTCGTCGATCTTGATCCGCTGAATCAGGAGATAGCCGATGAAGGCGATGGCCACGCCGAACGCCGCCGCGACCAAAAAGCTCATGGGAACGCTCAGTTCGATCTTGAGGTGCTTCAGCCCTTTGAAGATCGTGACCAGGGATATGATGAAGCCCACCAGGAACACGTAGATGGGCCCCCAACGTTTCGCTGATGCAAATGGATTGGCCGTGTTCAGGATCAGTTTGCGGATGCTCAACATCAAAACGAAGGATATCGCCCCGCCGAGAAGCGGCGAAACGACCCAACTGGCGACGATCTGTGTGATTTTCCCCCAGTTCACGGCCTCGATGCCGATCGCCGCGATGGCGAAACCGACGACCGCGCCGACGATCGAATGCGTTGTCGATACCGGCCAGCCCCGCATCGACGCGACCATCAGCCAGACTGCCGCCGCCAACAGGGCTGCGAGCATGCCGAACACGAGAATTTCGGGATTCTGCGTAATCGGCGCGGGATCGATGATCCCTTTGCGGATGGTCTGGGTGACATGCCCGCCGGCAAGTGCCGCCCCGGCGAACTCGAAGACGGCGGCGATGATGATTGCCGTCCTGACCGTGATGGCGCCGGAGCCGACCGACGTGCCCATGACGTTGGCAACGTCGTTGGCCCCGATACCCCATGTCATGTACAGGCCGAAAATGACGGCAATGCCGATAAACAGCGTACCGTGCAGCTGAATGATTTCCATTTTTCCGTTCTCCCCCTCTTAGCGTGCGAGCAACAACCTGAGACGATTTCCGACCTTCTCCGCATAATCGGCCAACTCGCCGATCATGATGATCAGGTTGTACCAGAGCACCACCGACACGGGGTTCATGGTGTCCTCATGAGCGAACAGACTGCGCGTCAGTTCGACCCCCATTTGGTCGGTGTCGGATTCGATCTTGTTCAACTGATCAACCATCTCGATTACGGCATCGGATTCAGGCCCGCGGAAACCGGTTTCCACAAGCTCGTCCAGGCGTTCGATGATCCGGCTCGCCTGATCGCAGGCATCGACACAGCGCCGAACCATGTTGAGCAGCGGTTCGCTCATGCCTTCCGCAACATCCATCTTGCGCTCGACCAGCAGGCCGGCGATGTCCTGGGCGGTATCGGCAATGTTGTCCTGAAGATCGAGCACTTCGAGCAGATCGCGCCGGTCGACCGGCATGAACAAGCTCTTGGGCAGGTGCGCACGCAATTGGTTCTTGATCTCGTCGGCCTCGTTCTCAAGCTCGAAGATCTGATCCTTGATCGCGGCGACCTTTTCCTGGTCATCGTCGCACAGGGCTTCGAACAGCTTCGTGACCTGGGCGGCGCACTTCTTGACCGTGCGCATGTGCTGCTGCATGGGCTTGAACGGCGACCGACCGAACAAACTCGCAAACGGGTTACTACCAGCCATTGGCCTCTCCTACGTTTTGAAACACCCTGCCGTTTCACGGCCGCTGTTTTCAGCGCGCAAACCGGTGTCGTCCGGTGGACGCTGACTGAGCGCACACGCCCACCTCCGCGGCGTGCCCGCGGCATCGCTCGACCGTGAAACGAAAGGGGTCGATTCTAACTAGACGTCGGACTCGAAGAGAGTGAAATCACTTCTTCTTTGCCGATTTTTTCTTACTTTTCTTGGATTTTTTCTTATTCTTCTTCTTATTTTTCTTATCTTTTTTCTTAGGCTTGTTCTTTTTCTTGGACCCATTCATCTTGGCAAGAAACGCTTCAGCCTCCGGCTTCGCATCCGCAGATGGAACGGCACTTGCCGGCGATCCACCGTTCAGCAGCGTTTGCGCCGCGCCGATCAGTTGTTTCGCCCGTATTTCACTGACCCCCGGTACGGCCACAAGTTCACCGACCATCGCGGCGGCAATTTTCTCAACACTCCCGTATCCGTTGCCGACACAGGCCTTCGCCAACACCGGACCTACGCCTTTTATTTCAGTTATCTCAGGCATGCGGTTACCCTCTCTGTACTCACCTATACATTCCGGAACACTCCCGGAAGAGCGTTCCCTGGACAGATCTTTCACCGTCGACCTGTGCGGAACCAATCCCGCGTCAAGTCAGATGTGCGAAGAAACAGCCCAACGATTCGGCGCTGGAATTGTATTCAGTCCCCTCGCGGACGTTCCGTATACTCGCAATTTTGAGTATCCGTTCTTGGTCGCGCCTTGACTCAGATCAAAATAAGCAACGGCCACGTAATAGAATCCCGCAAGTCGTGGGGTTTGTATATGTTTTTTTTGGCAGTAGCGAACATGTGCGCCGGTCTTCTAGTACTTTCGTAGGTGTGACGTTTCGACCACAAAGACGAACCACGGACCGCCTATTGACCCAAATCAACGAAGTGCCCTGCGAAGTTCATAGAATTACGATGCTCGATTTTGGTGCACCATCGTCTTTGCGCCGGTGGGCAGGGTCTATAGCGGGATACAGCGCACTACGCGCGTGATCTCGGGGATGTTAACGCGTTGGGGGCGTATGAGAGAGTTCATTTTCGATCTCGGTTCATATTGGAGTTTCGTCGCCGACTTCTTTTTCGTCGATACCGCGCGGCTGCTCGAACCGGACATGATTGCGCGGCTGGCGTTGCAGGTGCTCCTGCTCGGGTGTTCGGCGTTCTTTTCCGGTTCCGAAACGGCACTGTTTTCCCTGTCACGACTGGACCTGCAGAAACTGCGCCGCGAACGCCATCCGAAATCGGAAACCCTGCACGCATTGCTGGACGAGCCCCGGCGCCTGATCATTTCGATCCTGTGCGGCAACGAACTGGTCAACATCGCGGCGACCGTGAACATGGCCGGCATCCTGTTCGCGCTCTACGGACCGGAGCGGGCCGGCTTTATCAGCATCCTCGTTATGTTTCCCCTGCTCCTGCTGTTCGGCGAGGTAACGCCGAAAACCATCGCCGTAAGCAACCCCGTTCGCATCAGCACCGCCGTGGTGGCGACACCGCTGGCGTTGTGGAGCCGCCTGATCACGCCGCTCAGGCGCACCGTCCGCGTGGCCGCCGGCGGCATCACCACATGGATTGTCGGCGGCGAGCAGGCGCCCGAGAACATCCTCAGGGTCGATGAATTCCGTGCGGTTCTGGAAGACGTCGCAGAAGAGGGAGTGCTTGACGCCACCGAGCGGGTGCTGATCGACAACCTCCTGGAAGCCGGCGAAACCGAAATCGTCGAGATCATGACGCCCAGAACCCGGATCGAGTTCCTCGAGCTCGACACCCCGTTGCCGGAAATGTTCGAGCAGTTTACGGCTTTCCAGCATCCCCGCGTGCCCATCTGCCGCGGCCGCACGGACAACTTCGTCGGCTTCCTGCATGCGGAGGACGTGCTCAAGCTGTCGATGGACGGTGTGGACCTGAATACTCTGCAGCCGAAGGACGTCATGCACGCGCCCGTGGTCGTGCCGCCGACCAAGAATGTCGATGAGATGTTCGACTTCTTCCAGGCCAAAAACGCCCGCGCCGCCATCGTTCTGAATGAGTTCGGCGGCGTCGAGGGGCTCATCACCATGCGCGACATCATCAAGTTCATCTTCGGTGAAATCTCCGAGAGCGTCCCGAGCCAGGCCTACTACCAGGAGCACGACGAGAATGTGTACGAGGTGCCCGGCGACATGAAGCTGACGGATTTCAACGATCTCACCAATTTCGGCATCGAGGACCCCCGGATGACGACCATCGGCGGCGTCGTGTTTCGCCATCTCGACCGCCTGCCCTGCACCAACGACACCGTGATGGTCGACGGCTATATGGCGACCGTGCTGAAAATGGAAGGCCACCGTGTGGCCTGCGTCCGATTTGCCAAGAATAAGGACACCTCGGAAACAGCCGCGCCCGCGGAAGAGATGGGGGCATGACCATGGATCCGTTCCTCGCCGTATCGCTCATGGTCGTCCTGCTTCTGCTGAAGGGTTTCTTCTCCGGCTCCGAGATCGCCCTGGTCAACGCCGACAAGATCAAGCTGCGCCACGCGGCGAAACAGGGGAACCGGGGCGCCGAACTGGCGATGAAGCTGCTGCAGAAGCCTGAAGTCCTGCTCAGCACCACGCTTGTTGGAACCAATATCTCCACCATCGCGCTGACCACCATCGGCACGCTGCTGATGATCGACTGGCTCGGCCAGCGCGGCGATATTTATGCCTTCCTCGCCTTCACGCCACTGTTCCTGGTTTTGGGCGAAATCGTTCCGAAGAGCGTTTATCAGCAGAAGACGTCGGTCCTCACGCCCATCATCATCTTCCCGCTCAGCTGGAGCGCCAAGCTGTTCTACCCGGTGATTTTCGTCTTTTCGCGGATCGCGCGTTTCTGTGCCCGGCTGGTGGGCGCAGGCAAGACGGAGCAGACCCTGTTCATCACCCGGGAGCAGTTCCGCACGCTCGTCGACGTGGCCGAACAAAGCGCTGCGCTCAGCGAATCCAACCGCGGCCGCATCCGGCGCGTCATCCGTTTCGCCGACACCACGGTCGCCGAGGCAATGGTGCCGATCGCCCAGGTCGTGTGCCTGGACCGCGACAAGATCGGCAAGAAGAGCACCCGCACCGCCGTCGATCTGGTGCGCAAGCACGGCTTCAACCGCTTGCCGGTGTTTGAAAACAACACCTCCAACATCACCGGCGTCGTCACCTTGACGACGTGGGACATGCTTGCGCTTCATGCCAATGAGAAGCCGATTTCGGGTATGATCAAGCAGGCGCTCTACGTGGCGCCAAATCAGACCATCGACGGCCTGCTGCCGGAGCTGCGCCAGCGCGGCGACCACATGGCGATCGTGGTCAACGAGTTCGGCTCGGCAATCGGCATGATCACCATGGAAGACATCGTCGAGGAGGT
>JBPCWF010000111.1:0-2856 GCA_051009775.1 Hyphomicrobiales bacterium
GACCTGATCTCCGCGCCCGTGGGCGAGGCGAGCGCCCCGGTGGCCGGGAGGGTGGCGGCCGCGCGCGAGCGCCAGCGCGCCCGCTTCGCCGCCCTCGCCGTGCCGCACCTGCGCACCAACGCGGAGGCCGACGGCGATATTCTCGAACAGATCGCGGCGCCCGACGCGGCCGGCACCGAACTGCTGCGCCAGGCCGCCGACCGCATGCGCCTCTCCGCCCGCGGCTTTCACCGGGTCCTGCGCGTCGCCCGCACGCTGGCCGACCTTGCCGGCCGCGAAAAGGTCACGCGTGTCGACATCGCCGAGGCGCTCAGCTACCGCCAGACCATGGGAGATGTGGCTGCTGCGGCGTGACGGGAATTTCGGCTCCAGGACGAGCAAGCGATATGGACTTGGACGGCGATTTGTGGAACGTCGGTCGCAACCAGTCCGACACGTCATTCCGAAGAGCCGCCCCCATGTCCTTGCCCCTCCTCCTCGACCACCTGAAACAGACGGCCGCGCTTGGCCAGGTCGCCGGCCTGTTGTCCTGGGACCAGGAGGCCATGATGCCGGAGCGCGGCGCGGCGCAGCGCTCCGAGCAGGCCGGCGCCATGGCGTCGGTGCTTCACGCCCGCAATGCCGATCCCCGGGTTGCCGGATGGCTGGCATCGATCGACCGGGACGCGCTCACGCCTTTTGACCGGCGCAATTGCGACGAGGCCCAGCGTGCCTATGACCGGGCGACCAAGATCCCCGCGCGGTTGGTCGAAGAAATCGCCAGGGCGTCTTCCGAAGGTCAGCGCATCTGGGCGGCGGCGCGCGAGGACAAGGACTTCAAGGCCTTCGCCCCGGTGCTCCAGCGCAACATTGCCCTGAAGCGCGAGAAGGCCGCCTGTCTCGCCGCGCCCGGCACCGATCTCTATGACGCCCTGCTTGACGGCTTCGAGCCGGGCGCGACCACGGCTGAGCTCGTGCCCCTGTTCGACAGCCTGCGCCCGGGCCTGGTAGCCCTGCGCGAGAGGATTGCCGAAAAACCCAAGCCGGAACCGCTTGCCGGCCACTTTCCGGCGGACCGCCAGATGGCGCTTGCAAGGAAGGTGGCCGGGCGTATCGGCTATGATTTCAGCGGCGGGCGGATCGACAAGGTTGTCCACCCGTTCTGCTCCGGCAGTGGCGGCGATGTCCGGATCACGACGCGGACGGACGAGGCCGACCCGCTCAATTGTCTCTACTCGACCATCCATGAGGTCGGCCACGCGCTCTATGCCCAGGGCGCGCCGGACCCGTTCCTGCCGGCCGGCGACTACTGCTCCATGGGTGTGCACGAGAGCCAGTCCAGGTTCTGGGAGAACCAGATCGCCCGTTCGCGCCCGTTCGCGGACTGGCTCTATCCGGCCATGAGGCAAGCCTTCGGCGGGCTCGACCTCGACGGGCCGGACACGTTTTATGCAGCGGTCAACCGGGTCGAGACCGGCTTCATCCGCACCGAGGCCGACGAGGTGCACTACAACCTGCATATCCACCTGCGGTTCGAGCTCGAGCGCGAGCTGATGTCGGGCGCGCTGGAGGTCGAGGATCTGGAAGACGCCTGGAACCAGCGCTTCGCGCGCGACTTCGGGCGCGACGTGCCGGACCCGAGCCTCGGCGTAATGCAGGACGTCCATTGGGCGGTCGGCCTGTTCGGCTACTTTCCGACCTACACGCTCGGCAACGTTTATGCAGCCTGTATAGACAAGGCGATGCGGAGCGCGATGCCCGATCGCGACGACATGGTCCGTGCGGCGGAAACCCGGCCGATTCTCGACTGGCTGCGCCAACACATCCATTCCAGGGGGCGGCTCCTGCCGGCGCCGCGCCTGATCGAGGAGGCCGCCGGTGAAAAGCCGTCCGCCGCGCCGTTGCTCGAGTATCTTGAGGCGAAATTCGGAGCGCTCTACGGGCTGTGACGCCGGGCGCCGCCCGAGTAGCTTGAATCCTTCTCGATCCGGCGCTATTTGAAGGCCTCACCGAGCGCGTGGCGCATAACACCGACCGATCGAACGGACCCTCCGAGAATGGCCAGACTGCTCCTGACTGCTCTTTGCGCCGCCCTGTGTGCCGCCGTGCTTTCGAAACCGGCCGAAGCCGCCTGTCTCGCCTTCACCAGTGCGCCCAAGACCTTCCAGGGCATGAAGCTGGTGCTCAACCGGCGCTTCGACAAGCGCTCCGACGGCATTGTCCTGAAATATGGCGGCCAGGGTCAGGTGCTGTCCGTGTTCAAGTATCCAAGGAACCGCAAAGGCATCACCGGGGAGACGCTGTCGGCCGAGCTTGACGGCGCGGCGGTCGCCGTAGAGGCCGCGGCCAAGCAGCGCGGCGACGAAATCCTGTCAAAGGACACGCTGGAAGACTGGTGGGTCGAAGACGTTGTGTTTCAGGGCCGCACGCTGACCGCCACCTACCGCCAGTACAACGCCCAGGCGTTCGAATATGTCGGCCTGTCGCATAAGCGCGGCTGCCTGTTCGAGGTGCGCTACACCAACGTCAAGGACGGCAACGGCCGCCTGTCGCTCAAACGGTTCAAATGGTACGTCAGGGAAGCGGTCAAGCGGTTTCGTTAGCGTCCTGGTCGGCCATGGCGCGAAACCGGGCAAACTGCCGCGCAAGGGCGGCAACGCTGCCCTCGGGGGGCTCGTCCTCAAGCGGTTCTTCGACCAGGCGCGGCGCCGGCTCGACCGGGCGCTGCATCGTTTCCACGTAGCGCGGTGCCGGCTCCACGGGGCGGGGCGCCGCCCTTTGCGCCGCGATACGGCGCGCCAGATCTGTCTCCACCGGCCACGGGTCGGACCCAAGCCTGATGGACTCGAAACCCATTGCCGCCAGGTGCACCGCACC
>JBPCWF010000112.1:0-2730 GCA_051009775.1 Hyphomicrobiales bacterium
AAGTCGTCGCGCTGACCGTGATCGCCGGCACCGGCGGGCCGCAGAAGGCGACCATGACGCTGGAGATCGACGGCCGCCATATGACCAAGGAGTCAACCGGCGACGGCCCGGTCGACGCCACCTTCAATGCCATCCAGGCCATGGTCGAGCATTCCGCCAAGCTGGTGCTCTATCAGGTGAGCGCGGTGACGGCGGGGACAGACGCTCAGGCCGAGGTCAGTGTCAGGCTCGAAGAGGACGGCAAGACGGTGACCGGACGGGGCACGGATACCGATACCATGGTCGCCTCGGCCAAGGCCTATGTCAGCGCCTTGAACAAACTGATGGTCAAGCGGATGAAAACCAAGCCGGAGGCGCTGGCGGTTTCCTGATTGACAGCTTCCGTACAATGATCTAGTGCCGCAACATCAACTGTTGCGGCACTGTCATTTTCCGTCTTTAGTTGATAGTATGTAGGTGCGGCGCCGTTTATCGGGCTCGGGGGCACGGGTGAGTAGAGACCGGTGAACCTGTTGCAAGTCAAGGTTAAGGCCCGTGTGTTCACCTTTTTCCAAGAAATCCAGTCATACCGGCAGCTTTGCGGTTTCGAATCCCGAAACTTCGGGTATGATCGATTCGTATATAGCTTTGGGAGGTCACTCCCATTTATGTCCACCACACAGTGAGTTCTGCCGTCTAGGGGATTGATGCGGGAGCGGCAGGTCTGCGTTGGGGAATAGGCGTTTTAAAAATGTTTTCTCGGGTTCTCGGAGCACTCTCGGCCGATCTGGCCATTGATCTGGGGACGGCCAACACTCTTGTATACGTCAAGGGAAGAGGCATTGTCCTGGACGAGCCTTCTGTCGTCGCGCTCGTGGAGCACGAAGGGCGGCGGGAGGTGCTCGCCGTCGGCGAGGAAGCGAAAATCATGCTCGGCCGCACGCCGGGCAACATCCAGGCCATCCGTCCTCTGAGAGAAGGCGTCATCGCCGACTTCGAGGTGGCGGAGGAAATGATCAAGCATTTCATCCGCAAAGTGCAGAGCCGCGGCCTTGCCAGCCCGCAGGTTGTGATCTGCGTGCCGTCCGGCGCCACGCCGGTCGAGCGGCGCGCGATCCAGGAATCGGCCCATGCGGCGGGCGCCAGGAAGGTTTTCCTGATCGAAGAACCGATGGCCGCCGCGATCGGCGCCGGCCTGCCGGTCAACGAACCGGTCGGCTCGATGGTGGTCGATATCGGCGGCGGCACGACAGAAGTCGCCGTCGTCTCACTCGGCGGCATCGTCTATTCGAGCTCGATCCGTGTCGGCGGCGACAAGATGGATCAGGCGATCATCAATTACATCAGACGCACCTATAACCTGTTGCTCGGCGAAGCCAGCGCGGAGCGCATCAAGAAGGAATGCGGCACCGCGGCGGCAACCGTCAACGGCGAGGAAGTCAAGATCAGGATCAAGGGCCGCGATCTGGCGACGGGCGTACCGAAGGCCATCAAGCTCGGCCAGGCCCAGATCGCCGAAGCCCTGTCGGAACCGGTCGGCCAGATCGTCGAGGCGGTCAAGGTCGCGCTCGAGGTCACACCCCCCGAACTGGTCGCGGACATTGTCGACAGTGGTGTCGTGCTGACCGGAGGGGGCGCATTGCTCACCAACCTCGACAAGGTGCTGAGCGCTGAAACGAACTTGCCGATCACGGTCGCCGAGGACGCGCTGTCCTGCGTCGCAGAGGGCACCGGAAAAGCTCTGGAACACCTGAAGAGCATGAAGAATATTCTGTCCTCGGTCTATTGATCCGTGGACGGACAATAAGTTTACGACGTTGACCGGCTGCGGCGGGCGGTTTCCTGCTATAGGCCCAAACGAGGTGTTGGGGCACATGGCGAAGAGCCGTGGAAAAAAGCATGGGTTGCCGCGTGGTTTCATGAACCATGCTGTGTGGCTCTATGGCCTCATCGCGGCATGCCTCGTCCTGCTGGCCGTTGACCGCAAGGGCCCCGAACTTCTCCTCAAAGTCCGGCAATATGTCACCGACCTGAGCGCACCGGTGCTGGAGACCGCGTCCGGCCCGATCGAGGACATGCGCAGGGTCGGTTCGCGGATCGGCTCCTACCAGTACCTCTATGGCGAGGTCGGCCGGCTGCGCAAGGAGAACGAGAGCCTGCATGTGTGGCGGGCGAAGGCGATCGAAATGGAAAGCCGGCTCAAGCGCTTTGAGGAACTGCTCAACGTGCGCCGCGAACCGGCGCTCAAGTTCGTCACGGCGCGCGTGATCGCGGATGCCAGGGGCCCGTTCGTGCGTACCGTGATCGTCAATGTCGGCCGAACCCAGGGCGTACGTGCGCATCAGGCGGTGATGGATGCGCGCGGCCTGATCGGCCGTACGGTGACGGCCGGAGAGGAAGCCTCCCGGGTTCTGCTTCTGAGCGACCTCAACAGCCGGATCCCGGTGCGCATCGAGCCTCATGGCTACCGGGCCATCCTGACCGGCACCAACCGTCCGACGCCCCGGCTCGACTTTCTGCCGGACCATGTGAGCATCAAGGAGGGCGACGTGGTGTTTACTTCCGGTGACGGCGGCGAACTGCCGCCGGGCCTGCCGATCGGTGTCGTCGCGGCCGCGTCGGGCGGACGTTTCACGGTGGCGCCCTATGCCAATCCGCGGCGGCTGAGCCATGTGCGCGTCTTCGAGTATCAGCCGTCACTCGCGGTTGACGTCCAGGCGGCCGAGGAAGGCGATCCCGACGAAACCAAGC
>JBPCWF010000113.1:0-5453 GCA_051009775.1 Hyphomicrobiales bacterium
GCACCGGCCAGTCCCAGTGACCGGTCGGCCAGACATGGCTGCGGGCCATGCGCGCGCCGTCAGCGCCGCGCATGGCGATCACGTCGTTGCGCAGCATCACGCCCTCGGGCCACAGGCGCGGCAGGGAGATGCCGGTCGCCGCCGGGCCGGGCTCGCGATAGAAACCGGCACGCGCCAGCGCCGGCGAACGCCAATCCTCTGCATTGCCCGGCTCGACATTCCAGACATTGGTCTTGACCGCATCGTCCAGGTCGGCGCCGAGCTGGCGCAGCAGGCGGTCGATCATGGGCAGCACGATCCGGCTCTGTCCGGTCAGGCTGCCGGGCGCGCCAACCGTCCCCTCACCATCGCAGGCCGTGACGCCGCTGGTGAACAGCATCTCGCCGCAGCGCAACGCCTGGACGAAGGGCGGCGGCAATCTTGGCCCGTCCGGATCCCAAGCCGCCGTCCGCGGCAGGCGCGGACCGTTCAGATCGCGCATGGCGATGCCGTCGATCTCGATCTCCATGCCGGGAAAGGCGAGCGCTTCGAGCGGCACCAGGGTGACCGCCGGACCGGGGCCGTCCGTTTCGCCCATCGAAGCCGCCAGCCGGTCCAGGAGATCCGTTTCATCGACCGATCCGTCGGACACGTAAAACACGGTCAGCTTGACCAGATCGGCCATCGCCGCTCCGGCTTCATCCAGGAGCGTTGCCACATGGGCCATGCTGCGCGCGGCCTGCGCGTTCAGATCGCCCGGATTGAGCTGGTTGGCATCGGCGTCCAGATCGACCTGGCCGCCGATGAAAATCATCCGGCCACAGCGGACACAGTGGTTGTGGTTGATGTCGAGCCCGACGCTCCAGTGCCCCTCAGGCTTGATAGCCCATCTCGGCAGCATGACGGCCCTACCCTCCCCGGCGGCTCGCGATGGAGTCCGCGATCACGCAGAGCATCTCGAACATCAGGTTGGCGGCGCTGACCGCCGTGTGCCCGCTCGGATCGAGCGGCGGCGCGACCTCGCAGATATCGGCGCCGACCAGGTGCTTGCCCCGGAGCGAGCGGATCATCATCTGGCAATCGCGCACCGACAGGCCACCGACCTCGGGCACCCCGGTGCCGATGGCAAAGGTCGGATCGAGGCCGTCGATGTCGAAACTGATATAGACCGGCCCGTCGCCGGTGACCCGGCCGATCTCCTCGATCGCAGCCGCGCGGCCGATCTCCTCATACTCGTCCATGGTCATGCAGCGCATGCCGGCATCGAGTCCCCACTGGATGTCGTTCTCCGAGAACCGGCTGCCGCGCAGGCCGATCTGGACGGTGCGCTTGGGGTCGACCAGTCCCTCCTCCACGCCACGGCGGAAGGTGGTCGCATGGTTGATCCTGGTGCCGGAGAGCTCATCCAGCGTGTCCGCATGGGCGTCGAACTGGACGATGCCGACCGGCGCATCCCTGGCGATGACCCGCAGGATCGGCAGCGGGATCGTGTGGTCGCCGCCGATCGAGATCGGCACCGCGCCGGCGGCATGAACCTCCCCGTAGAATTCCTCGATCATGTCGACGCTTTTCAGCATGTCCAACGCGTTGACCGGCGCATCGCCGATATCGGCCACATTGCACAGCTCATAGGGCTTGATGCCGCTGGTCGGATGAACCTGGCGGATCAGGCGCGACATCTCGCGCACCTGAGCCGGGCCGTGGCGCGCGCCGGAGCGGAAGTTCACGCCCATGTCGAACGGCACACCGACCAGCGCAATATCGAGTTCGTCCGATATGTCATGGCGCCTGGTGCGCATGAAGGTCGCGACGTCCGAGAAGCGCGGCACCACCGCCGCGTCGACCGGTTTGAAATGCTCACTCGCCATGGTTTCCGTCCTCCCTGCTCATACCGTGGTCTTTATGTGTTTTGCGGCGATCCGACGGTCAGGTGCGTGCCACCGTCGATGACCAGCACGACACCGGTGATCGCTCGTGCTCCTGTCGCGAAGAAGCTTACGGCCTCCGCCACGTCGTCCGCAGTGGTCAGCCGCTTCAAAGGGGCGATTTCCGCGAAGCGTTGCGTGTAGGCCTCAAGCTCGCCCGGGTCTTCGAGCTTGGCAGCATGCCAGGACGTGTCGACATAACCCGGACAGACCGCATTGACCCGGATCTCAGGCGCCAGGGCACGGGCAAGGCCGAGGGTCAGGGTGTTCAGCGCGCCCTTGGACGCCGCATAGGCATGGGACGAACCGATGCCGGACACGCCCGCATGGGATGTAATGTTGACCACCGACGCATAGGGCGATGCCTTGAGATGCGGTTCCGCCGCCGCAGTCATCTCATAGGCGCCCGCGACATTGACCGCGAAGATGCGGGCAAAATCGTCGGCCCCGAGGCCGCCCAGGTCATGGGTGTCGACGAACCTGGTGACGCCGGCATTGTTGACCAGAACGTCGAGCCGGCCCCAGGCATCGACCGTCGCGGCCACGAGATCGCGGCAGGCCGCCGGATCGGCCACATCTCCCTGGACCTCCAGTGTTTCCGCGCCACCGCCCCGGCAGGCATCGGCGGTCTCGGCCGCGGCTGCGGCACTCGAGGCATAGTTGACGGTGACGTTGAAGCCGCCCGCGGCCAGCCGCCTGGCGCAGGCCGCGCCGATGCCGCTCGCGCTCCCGGTGACCAGCGCCACCGGGCGCGCCGAGCGCTCCGCGCTCATGCGACCTTCGCTCCGGCACGCACCGCTTCGTCCATGAAGTCCTTCAGCGTGGCGCCATAACGCTCGACCATGTCGTCGACCTGCGCTTCGGTGGTGATCAGCGGCGGCGAGGTCATGATCCAGTCGCCGAACTTGCCGTCATTGGTGCGCCGGCCGTAGATCGTGAGGCCGTGCGCGAAGGCGAGCCGGCGGATGATGTCGGGCGAACTGACATCCTGCGGGAAGCCCGCCTTGGTCGCCCTGTCGGCGACGATCTCGGTGGCGAGCAGGAACCCCCTGCCCCGGACATCGCCGATAACGGGCACGTCTTCCGCCAGCGCCCACAGGCGGTCCTTCAGATACTGGCCGACGCGGGCGGCATTGCCGATCAGGTCGCGCTCCAGGGTCTCCTCCAGCACGGCCAGCCCGATGGCGCAAGTCAGCGGATTGGCGGCGGCGGTGTGGCCATAGGGATAGCCGGTCATCTTGGCGAGCCGGTCGACCATGGAGGCTGGCGCGAGCAGGATGCCGAGCGGCGTATAGCCGGCGCCGACACCCTTGGCGAGCACGATCAGGTCCGGCATGGCGTCCGGCGTGTGGTGGGCTGCGAGGAACTTGCCGGTCCGCCCCGCTCCCGCCATCACCTCATCGGCGATCATCATGATGCCATGGGCGTCGCAGATCTCGCGGATCGCCTTCAGGAACCGGCCCGATAGCACGTTGCAGCCGGTCGCGACCCCACCCACCGGCTCATACATGAAGGCCAGCACCCTGTCCGGCCCGACGCGCGCGAGCGTATCGCGGAACAGGCCGACGATCCGGTCCTCGTTTTCGTCCTGGGTCAGCCCCTCCGCAGGCCGGTAGGTGAGCGGCGCGGGGATCTTCTCCGACACCACCATCATGTCCTTGAACACCTCGATCGGCACCTCGTCGCCACCGAGCCCGATGGTCGATATCAGTCCGCCGTGATAGCCGGGCATGAGACTGACGATCTTGGTGCGTTCGGTCTCGCCATTGGCATAGGCCCACTGGCGGGCGAACTTGACCGCCGTGTCGATGCCTTCCGAACCGCCGGAGACGAAGAAGGCACGCTCATAGCCGGGCCCCGTGGTCTGGGCGAGCTTTTCGGCAAGCGCGATGTTCTCGTTGGTCCGCGCGACCCGACAATAGGCGAAACAGAGCTTCTCCGCCTGATCCTTGATGGTGTCGATGACGCGCCGGTTATTGTGGCCGAGATTGCTGGCGATGGGGCCCGAGGAAATGTCGATGAAGCGGTTGCCGGCCTCGTCGAACAGATAAATGTCGTCGCCCCTGACAATGCGCGGCAATGGCCAGTCCGGATCCTCCTTGGCGAACACGTCCTGCGGCCCGCCGGGGCCTGACCAGTTGTCGTTATGGACTTCAAGCACGTTGTGTCCGGGACTTGCAGTCATGGTGTCGTCTCCAGGAGTTCAGCCAAACGGCCGCCATTCATGCGCATTTGTTGGGCAACAGCGCGCCCTTCGGTTTAAGCCGAGGGCGATGCTATTGCGGGGCGGTCGGCGTGTCCATCCTTGCCTTGCCAGCAGGCGCGGCGGCCGGGCGCTAAAGCAGGAACGCGAAACCGACGGACAGGACCAGAAGCACGGCGAAGCCGACATTGATGATGCGGTTGCTTCGGGGCGTGCGGAAGAAACGGGTGAGCGCGGCGCCGACCAGCAACCAGGCGATATCGACCAGGACGATGATGACCACGAGAATGCCGGTTTTGACCACCGCATCCATTTCGGGCCGGTGCGCGATCAGCACGAAGCCGGAAAACAGCGCCGCCATGGCGGCATAGGCCTTGGGGTTGGCAAGCGCCAGGAACACGCCCCCCATCAGCGAGGGCGCGTTGCCGTCGCCTGCGTCTTCCGTCAGCGGCGGCGCGGTTGCGATCCGGACCGCCAGGTAGATCATGTAGGCGGCGGCAAGGGTCGCAACCACCGGGGCCGCGCCGGGCAGCGCCAGCACCAGTCCGGTAACGCCGCTTGCCGTGATCACCATGACGATCGTAACGCCGACGACGATGCCGGTGGTGAACGCCACGCTGCGCCGCGCGCCGAAGGCGGCGGCGGCAGCGGCGATGCTCAGCGTCGCCGGGCCGGGACTGCCGGTCAGGGCGAGCCCGGCGAAAACGAAGCCGATCAGGTTCTCCACGAGCCGTCTCCCGGGATTGGCCGATTACCGGTGCAGGGCGAGCCCCTTGACCACCTTGTCGACGAGCTTGCGGTCGGCGTGCATCGCCAGACCGACGAGATCGAGCTCATCCGCGGCGACGGCCGCGACCGCCGCCCGGTTGTCGGCATCGTTGCCGGTGGCGAACAGCTCTCTGGTGAAGACCGAAATGGTCAGGTCGCGTGAAAGCGCGCGCAATCGTGTCCTCGCAAGCTCCTCGCCAGAGGCCTCGAACACCATGACCGGCTGGCGGATCATCGGGCCGTAGAGCATGCCCGAGCCGTCGCGATAGGGCTCGCCGACGACTTCCGGCGATGAGCCGGCGATGCCGCCGGAGAGAAAGCAGGCGACGTTGAGCTTCTGCCAGACCTCAAGGTCCGCTCGCACGAAGACGGCAATTTTGCTAGCGAAACGCATGGTCGCGTTGATAAACCAGACATCGGCCCCGCGTCTTGAACGATCGTGCGTGCCCTTGCCTGAGGACTGGATCGCGGTCGCGCCGTCGCGTCCGGGCCTGGAGCGCATCGAGGCCCGGTTCTCCGGACATGCCTTCGACCCGCACCGGCACGACACCTATGCCATCGGCTACACCATGTCGGGC
>JBPCWF010000114.1:0-3229 GCA_051009775.1 Hyphomicrobiales bacterium
CAATCGGGCTCCACATAGGCGAAGGCGAGGCTCCTGCCGACCCAGTGGCCGTAGCCGCCGGAACTGATCGCGCCGACCCGGCGGCCGTTGAGATAGACGGTCTCGGATCCCAGGCAATCGGCATCGCCGGCAACGACGTCCAGATAGACGCAAGCCCAGGGCCGGTCGCCCTCCTGGCTCCTGAGCGTCGCCTCGCGGCCGATGAAGTCGCCCTTGTCGAGCTTGCAGAAGCGCATGACGTCGGCCTCGGGCAGGGTCACCTCGTTGGTCAGTTCGGAGGCGCCCTTGAAGCCCTTCTCGAGGCGCATGGCGTTGAGCGCGTAGGAGCCGAAATTGCCGATGCCGTGAGCTTCGCCCGCCGTCCAGAGCGCATCGTAGACGGCCGGCATGTCGGCCATGGGCACATGCAGCTCCCAGCCGAGCTCGCCGACATAGGAAACGCGGAGCGCACGGACTTCCGCGCCCGCGACCTCGATGGTCTGCGCGCTGAGCCAGCGGAAGCTCTCATTGTCGAGCGGCGCCTGGGTCACCTGGTGCAGCACATCACGTGATTTGGGACCCGACAGCACGAGGCAGCCGAAGTCCTCCGACACGTTGTCGACGGTGACGTCTTCGCCGTCGTTTCTGTGCTGGTTGAGCCAGTCGAGCACCTTGAGTTCTGAGAAAGCGGCGAAGGCGAGATAGAACCGGTCGTCCGCGATGCGCGCCACCGTCACTTCCGCCTCGATGGTGCCGGCCTTGTTCAGAATATGGCTGAGGACGATGCCGCCGGTCTTGCGAGGCAAGCGGTTGGCGATCATGCGGTCGAGGAAGCTCTCCGCATCGGGACCCGAGACGTCGATCTTGCCGAAGCCTGAGAGGTCCATGATGCCGACCGCCTCGCGCACCTTGTGGCACTCCCGGCGCACGGCCTCGAACCAGGGCGCCCGGCGGAAGCTGTGGACGTCTTCGCGCGCCATGCCGTCAGGGGCGAACCAGCGCGGGCGCTCCCAACCGAAGATCTCCTCGTAGATCGCGCCCAGGTCCTTGAGGCGGTCATAGAGCGTTGAGGTCTTGACCGGCCGGCCGTCGGTTCGGTTGAGGCCGGGGAAGGGGATCTCATGGCGCAGGAGATAGTCTTCGCGTGCCTTGACGATCTGGTAGTCCCGGTCGGCGAAGCGACCGTAGCGGCGCGGGTCGAAGTCGCGCATGTTGATCTCGGCGGTGCCATGGACCATCCACTGGGCGAGATACTTGCCGGCGCCAGGCCCCCAGGCGATGCCGACCTGGGAACCGCAGCAGCACCAGAAGTTCTTCAGGCCCGGCGCGGGCCCGAGCAGCATGTTGCCGTCGGGCGGATGGGTGATGGCGCCATGGACCGAGCGCTTGATGCCGAGTTCCGCCAGGATCGGCATGCGCTCGAGCGCGTTCTCAAGCCAGGGCGAGATGCGGTCGTAATCCGGCTCGAACAGTTCGTGCTCGGCTTCCCAGGGCGTGCCGTTGTCCCACACCGTGTTGGGATTGGCCTTCTCGTAAATGCCGATCAGGCCGAACTTCTGCTCCATGCGGATATAGCCCGAGACCAGGCGGTCGTCGCGCACCACCGGCAGCTCGCCGTCAAGTTCCAGGAACTCAGGCACCGTGTCGGTGATGATGTAGTGGTGGGTCATGTTGGTGATCGGCAGGTCGAGGCCGATCCACTGGCCGATCTGGCGGGCATAGGTGCCGCCCGCGTTGACCACATGCTCGCAGGTGATCTCGCCCTGCTCGGTGATGACCTTCCATTCCCCGTTCGCCAGAGGTTCGATGCCTGTGACCCGGTTGTGGCGGATCACGGTTGCGCCGTTCATGCGGGCGCCCTTGGCGAGTGCGAAGGCGGCACCCGCCGGGTCGACATGACCGTCGTCCGGTGTGTGCAGGGCGGCCTTGACGCCGTCCAGATTGTAATAGGGATGCAGCCTGGCGATTTCGTCCGGCCCGACGATTTCCATGTTGAAGCCGAGCCCGAGGCCGACGCTCATGGTGTAGTTCAGCCAGTCGAGCTCATCGTCGGTATAGGCGAGACGCAGGCTGCCGCAGCCATGGAAGGTGACGGACTGCCCGGTCTCCTGCTCGATCGAGTTGTAGAGCTCGATGCCGTAGCCGTTCATTTTGGCGAGGCCGAAATGCGAGACCGAGTGGCTGATCTGGCCGGCCGCATGCCAGGTCGAGCCCGAGGTCAGCTCCGCCTTTTCGATCAGGACACAGTCGTTCCAGCCCTCTCTGGCCAGGTGATAGGCCAGGCTGGTGCCCATGATGCCGCCGCCGACAATGACGACTTTCGCGTGCGATTGCATGTTCCGTCCGGCCCTTGATCGAGCGCCCAGGCGCACCGGTCCAACATATTGACGAAACAGAATGGTATTTTTATACCAATGTCAAATCATTTTGGTATTTTTGTATACGATATGCTAATATGCGGTCTCTGATGGACCCGGAAGGCAAGCGTGACCGTGAACACAAAGGACGATGTGCTCGACCGCCTGACGTCGGCCTATGAGGATCTGAGCCCGCAGCTGCGCAAGGCGGCGCAGTTCGTGCTCGAGAACCCGAACGACATCGGCGTCAAGTCGATCCACGAAGTGGCGGATGCGGCGGAAGTCCATCCGAACACGCTGGTGCGCATGGCCAACGCGGTGGGCTTCAGCGGATACCGCACCTTCCGCCGGCCGTTCAGCGAATATCTGCGCCAGGGCGGCGACAGCTTTCAGGACCGGGCACGCTGGCTGCAGTCGATCGCCCAAGGCGGCAGCCACGGGCGGCTCTATGGCGAGATCGCCGAGACCGCACTTGCCAACACGCAAGCCGTATTTTCCGAGACCACATCTGAAGACCTGAAGCAGGCGGCCGATCTGATCGTCGCGTCGGCCAAGACCTATGTGCTGGGCGTCGGCACCGGTTACGCGCTCGCCCATAATTTCTGGTACGTGACCCGCATGGCGTTCGACCACATCGTGCAGGTGCCGCAGGCCGGCACGCTGCCGGCGGACGATGTCGCGCGGATCGGCGGGCAAGACGTGCTGCTCGCCATGACCTTCCATCCGTTCCGGACGGATGTGATCGACGCGGCGCAGCGGGCAAAGGACGCCGGCGCGACCTTGATCGCGAGTTCCGACAGCCGGACCTCGCCGATCGTCACCGCGGCCGACCATGCCTTCATCACGGCGACCGGCTCGCCGCAATTCTTTACCTCCCTTGTCGCCGCGCAGGC
>JBPCWF010000115.1:0-5857 GCA_051009775.1 Hyphomicrobiales bacterium
TGAGCCTGCCCCATCCCGAAAGCCTCGGCCGCGACGGCTATGTGGTGCTGGTCATGTCGATCGTCGCCACGATCCTGTTCATCACCGAACCGATCCCGCTGCCGACCGTGGCGCTCCTGATCATCGCCGGCCAGGTGCTCCTGCTCCATCTCGATTCGACCGAGGTGGCCAAGAGCCTGATGACCGACTCCGTCCTGTTCATCATGGGATCGCTGATGCTGGCGGTCGCGGTGGTCAAGCAGAAGCTCGACAAACGCATCGCCTGGTTCATCGTGCAGATGACGGGCACGAAGACCGTGAACATCTGCTTCGGCATCACCGTGGTGAGCGGTCTGCTGGCATCCTTCGTCGGCGAACACACGGTGGCGGCGATGATGCTGCCGGTCGGCATCACCTTGATCACGCTGACGTCCGACGATCCCAAGAAGGTGCGCAACCTGGCCGCCGTGCTGTTGTTTTCGATCTCCTACGGCTGCTCCGTCGCCGGCATCGGCACGCCGTCCGGCGGCGCGCGCAACGCCATCATGATCGGCTATTGGAAGGAGTTCCTGTACGACCCGGCATCGCCGGAGACACGCCAGTACCTGATCGACTACTGGCGCTGGATGACCTACGCCTATCCCCTGTTCCTGGCGCAACTGCCGTTCGTCACCCTGATCCTCTACACCACGTTCAGGCCGGAATATACCGACCTCTCGCGGGCGGTGACGAAGCTGCGCACCCAGGTGATGATGGAAGGGCCGCTCAAGCCGAGCGACTGGCTGGCTATCTTCTTCTTCGCTTTGATCCTGGTCGGCTGGATCGTCGAATCCGAGGTCTGGGGCATGGGCATCGTCGCGATCCTCGGCGCCGCCGCTTTCCTGATTGCCGGGCTGGTGCGCTGGGAGGAGCTCAATTCAGGCGTCAACTGGGGGGTCGTCCTGCTCTATGCGGCGGCGATTTCGCTGGGGGTCGAGATGAAGGTCACCGGAGCGGCCGAATGGATCGCCGGGAACTTTCTTTCGATCCTGTCGCCGCTCGGTGTCGACAGCGGGCCCGGTCTCTGGATTGCGGTTTCGGCGCTGACGACCGGTGTCACCAACACCATGTCGAACGGCGCGGCGGTTGCCGTGCTCGGGCCGATCGTGCTCAAGATGGCGATCGTTGCCGAAGAGAGCCCGGTCGTGCTCGGCTTCATCACCGCGGTGTCGTCGGCCTTCGCCTACCTGACCGTGGTCGGCACGCCGGCCTGCACCATCGTCTACGCCTCGGGCTATCTCAAGACCACCGACTTCCTCAAGGTCGGCTGGCGCATGGCGATCGTATCGACCCTGTTGTTGGTGGTGTTCGCGCTCCTCTACTGGCCGCTGCTGGCGACGTGACCGGGAAATGTGATGGCCCGCAGAAGCTACGGATATAACGAAGCCCAGGCGCAAAAGGAGTTCGAGGAACTCCGGGAGAAACGGCGCAACAGGTTCAGGATACTGGCCTGCGTCGATGGCACGGACGAGTCGTTCCTGACCGCGCGATATGCGGCGCGGATGGGCTGGGGCAAGGAATGCGACATCATCATCCTTTACGTCCGCCCGATCGACCAGGGCCTGCGCTCGGGCGGCCTTCAGGTCGGGGTGGCGCGGCAGAATATGCTCGACTGGGGCCTCGACCTGCCGGGGATACGCTATCTGAAGCACGGCGTGGAGATTCTCAAGGAAGAGGGCCAGTCGCCGGAGGACTGGTCGGAAAAGTCCTCGCACCAGGATACCTGGGGCGATCCCCTGGGCGACAACAAGGTCGAATACATCAACGACAACGGCAAGAGCGTGGTGCTCAAGCTCAAGACCGCGCCCGATCCCGCGAGTGGCATCCTCGATCAGTATGAGCTTGGCCCCTATAACCTGATGATCATGGGCGAGCCGAGCCGGTGGCGCGGCGAGTTCAAGTCGGTGTTCGACGTCGGCGTCGTCCAGAAGGTTTCCACGCTGTCGCCGTGCTCCGTTCTGATCGCCCGCGACAGCGTCGACAAGAAGGGTTTCTTCATGTGCACCGACGGCACCGACCGGTGTGCCGACGCGGTGCGGCGAGCGGCCGTTCTGGCGCGCTACATGAAGCAGCCGATCACCCTGTTCTCGGTCGCTCCGGACCGCAAGCAGCGCCAGCGCGCGGAAGACAATATCGAGCACGCAAAGGGTGTGCTCAAGGAAATGAAGATCAGGGCCGACGGGACCAAGATCGGAATCGGGGATTCGGTGGAACAGATCATCAAGCACGGCGCCGGCCATTCGGTCATCGTGGTCAACGATTCCGGCAAGGGCCGCATCAAGCGCATCTTCGCCCCGAGCGTCGCGTTCTCCGTCATGCGCGCGGCGAAGAACTCCGTGCTCAACGTGCGTTGAACCACAAAACACGAGGAGGGTATTCCATGGTGCGGCCCGACCGGCCTTCGCTGGCATCCGTGCTGGCGCAGGCGGACCACTTCATCGATCCGGCGACCGGGGCGGTCGTGCCACCGATCCAGCCGGCAACCACCTTCGCCCGTGGCGCCGACTACGAGCTGCCCGACCGCTACATCTATGGCAGATATGACAACCCGACCATTGCCCAGCTCGAAGCGGTACTCGCCGAACTGGACGGGGCGCATGAGGCGCTGGCCTTCGGTTCGGGCATGGCCGCTTTCGCCGCCCTGATCGAAACCGTGGCGACCGGACAGCGCATCGTGGCGCCGCGCATCATGTATCACGGCGGCCTCGACTGGCTCAGGCGGGTGTCGGAGAAACGCGGCATCGCGCTCGACCTGTTCGACCCCGCCGACCCGGAGGCTTTGGAGCGGACCGTGGCGGCCGCGCAGACGGCGCTGCTTTGGATCGAAAGCCCGGTCAACCCGACCTGGGACGTGATCGACATCGCCCGCGCCGCCGAAGTCGGCCATACCCATGGCGCGCTGGTCGCGGTCGACGCGACGGTCGCGCCGCCGGTCACCACGCGGGCGCTCGATCTGGGCGCCGACATCGTGTTCCATTCGGCAACGAAATATCTGAACGGCCACAGCGATGTCAGCGGCGGCGTGCTCGCGGCCGGGGCCGCATCTGCCGTATGGGACGAGATCCGCACCGTGCGTGGCCTGCTCGGCGGCGTGATGGGCGCGTTCGAGGCCTGGCTCATGCTGCGTGGCCTGCGCACGCTCGCCGTGCGCTTCGAGCGGACCTGCGACAACGCCCTCGTCCTTGCCCGGCATTTCGAAGGCCATGCCAAGGTCGACCGCGTGCTTTATCCGGGGCTCGAAAGCCATCCGGGCCACGAGGTCGCGAAACGCCAGATGCGATCCGGCTTCGGCGGCATGCTGTCGCTGCTCGTCAGGGGCGACGCGGAGGCCGCCAGACGGGTGGCGGGCGGGGTCAGGGTGATCGTGCCGGCGACCTCGCTTGGCGGGGTCGAGAGCCTGATCGAACACCGCGCCACCGTCGAAGGCCCGTTGAGCGAAGTGCCTGAGAACCTGCTCAGACTGTCGATCGGCATCGAGAGCGTCGACGACCTGATCCGCGATCTGGAGCAGGCGCTGGAGCGCATGTAGACTAGGGCCAATCGACCTTCGCAAAGTGACGATATGACGGAAACATCGACCACCACCCGTTCGGGCATGACCCGGGCGCGGGGTCTCGGCCTCCAATTCGACGGTATCGCCGGCCCGTTCAATGCGATCACCGATGTCGGCGGCGTCGAGGTCGGCTACTCGACCCTGATCGAGGGCGACGGCCCCCTGGTCGTCGGCCGGGGGCCAATCCGGACCGGCGTCACCGCGATCCTGCCGCGCGGCAAGGCGGGCGCCGGCATCCCGGCCGCCGCCGGCAGCCATGCGCTCAACGCCAATGGCGAGATGACCGGGCTGCTCTGGGTCGAGGAATGCGGCGAGTGTGAAAGCCCGATCACCATCACCAACACGCATTCCTGCGGCATCGCCCGGGACGCCACGGTCAAATGGCTGGTGCGCAACGCACCGAACTACGAGGAACGCTGGAGCCTGCCCGTTGCGGGCGAAACCTTCGACGGCATTCTCAACGACATAAACGGCTTTCACGTCACCGAGGCCCATGTGCTGGAGGCGCTCGACGGTGCCGCCGGCGGCGTGATCGAGCTCGGCAGTGTCGGCGGCGGCACCGGCATGATCTGTTACGAGTTCAAGGGCGGCTCGGGCAGCGCATCACGTGTGATCGAGGCCGGCGGAAGCACGTTCACGCTCGGTTGCTTCGTGCAGGCCAATTTCGGCATCCGGCGGGAACTGACCGTGCTCGGCGTGCCGGTCGGCCGGCATCTCGCCGGCGGCGAGGTGCTGTCAAGGCCGGTGGGCTCGATCATCGTGGTGATCGCCACCGACGCGCCGCTCCTGGCGCACCAACTGAAGCGCGTGGCCCGCCGGGTGTCGCTCGGGCTCGCGCGCACCGGCAGCATCGGCCACAACGGTTCAGGCGACATCTTCCTGGCGCTGTCGACCGCCAACGCGGACGCCTTCGCCGCGGGCGCCCATGCCAGAACCATGGCGTTCCTGCCCAACGATGCGCTCGACCCAGTGTTCGAGGCGACCGTGCAGGCGACCGAGGAAGCGGTGATCGACGCCATGATCGCCAATCGGACCATGACCGGCCGCGACGGCGTCACCGTGACCGCCCTGCCCCATGCGGACCTTTTGGACCTCCTGCGGGCGCACGGGCGGCTCTAGTTCATGTCTCTGCGGGTCCACTGGCGGACGATGAAGGCCAGCCCGTAGACCAGGTAGATCAGCCCGAGGAAATAGGGCAACGCCTCGACGCCGAACCACTTGATCACCCCACCCGCGGCGGGCGGGCCGATGATCGCTCCGGCGCCCCACATGGCGGCGAAGGCGGCGGCGCCCGCGACCAGCGCCTGTCCGCTGAAGCGCTCGCCGAGCAGCGCCAGGGCGACCGTGTAGACGCCGAAGCCGGCGGTGCCCATGACCACCAGCACCGGCCACATGAATATGGTCCCCATGGTCATTGGAAGCAGTGTGCAGAACAGCGCGGTGACCAGAGCGCACCCGATCATGGTGCCGATCCTGGACCACGTGTCGGCAAGCCAGCCGAGCGGCAGCTGGAGAAAGACATTGCCGGCGATCAGGACACCAAGGGCAAAGGACGCGGTGTCGAGGTCGAGGCCGACGCGCAACGCGTATATCGGAAAGAAGGCGAGTGCGACCGCGTCGAACACGGCGAACACACCGACCGCACAGAGAAGTACCGGCGCCCTGGGCAGGAACGCCCAGAAGGTCATGTGCTCGCCGTCCTCCGCCGGCGCATCGGGCGAGGCGATCATGAGGATCGGCAGCGTCGCGATCAGCGCGCAGCCGGCGGCGATGGCGAAGGGCAGCCAGCCATGGATGCCGGTGAACGGGATCATGAACGCCCCGACGGCAAAGCCGCCCGACAGGACGCTGGCATAGACCGCCAGGATCTTCGCCCGGTTCGGCCCTTCCGCAAAGCGTACGACCCATGCCTCGGATATGGTGAAAAGGATGCCGCCGGAGGCGCCGAGCATGAGACGCAGGACGAACCAGGACGGCAGGGTCGAAAACGTCTTGAGCAGAAGCAGCAGCGTGCCGACGGCGAATGCCGCGCTGATGGCGACCGGCCGCGCGCCGAACCGCCGGGTCAGCGCGGGAATGAACGGGCCCATGAGCAGAATGCCGAGCGGCGTCATGGCGGCATTGAGACCGATAATCGTCTCGTCGACCTTGCGCGCTTCGAGCAGAAGGGTCAGCAGCGGAAACGTAAAGCCGAGCGTGATTTCGAACACTGTGACGCAGGCGATGGCGCCAACCAGGCTGCGCCACGGCAGGGCAGCCGATGCCGTTTGCGGCGCGCCGCCGGTA
>JBPCWF010000116.1:0-8007 GCA_051009775.1 Hyphomicrobiales bacterium
GGTTGCGATCGAGGTCGCGGTAAACGGCGAGCTTCGCCAGGCGGAAGTCGAGCCCCGGCTTCTCCTGGCAGATTTCCTGCGCGAGACCCTGGGGCTCACCGGCACGCATCTCGGCTGCGAACACGGGGTGTGCGGCGCCTGCACGGTGCTGCTCGACGGCGACAGCGTGCGCTCGTGCCTGTGCTTCGCGGTTCAGGCGGACGGGGCGACCGTCGAGACCGTCGAGAGCCTGGGCACCACGGAAGCGCTCAACCCGCTGCAGCGCCAGTTCCGCGAGCATCACGCGCTGCAATGCGGTTTCTGCACGCCCGGCATGCTGATGACCTGCACCGACCTTCTCAACAAATATCCGCTCGCCACCGACGACGAGATCCGGGAGGGGCTGTCCGGCAATATCTGCCGCTGCACCGGCTATGAGAACATCGTCCGCGCCCTGCGCGCCGCGGTCGAGGAACGGGACGGAGATACGGAATGAAGATGCATGCGCTTTCGGGCGGCCGGCTGGAAATGAAGAAGACGATGTTCTTCCCCGACGCCGCGCCCGATCTCAGGGCGGAGCTGCCGGTGTCGTGCTTTCTGCTGCGCCACCCCCAGGGCAATGTGCTGTTCGATTCGGGCTGCCACCCGTCGGTCGAAACCGACGGGGAAGCGCGCTGGGGCGGGCTGGTCAAGTTCATGACGCCGGTGCTCAGGCCGGGCGAGAACGTCATCGACGAACTGGCCCGGCTCGGGCTTGGGCCCGAAGACATCGATCTGGTGATCAATTCCCACCTGCACTGCGACCATTGCGGCTGCAACGAGTTCTTCACGAACGCGACGTTCATCGTCCACGCCCGGGAACTCGAAGTGGTCCGGGACCCCGAAAGCGAGGGCAAGGGCTATTTCCGCGCCGACTGGGACCACCCCATGCCGCTCGACGCGATCGAGGGCGAGAAGGACCTGTTCGGCGACGAGCGGGTGGTGGCGCTTCCCCTGCCCGGCCACACGCCGGGCCTGATCGGCGCGCTGGTCAACCTGGACCGCAGCGGTTCGTTTCTCCTGGCGTCCGATGCGGTGAGCGTGCGCCAGAACCTGGATACCGGCTATGCGCCCAGGAACACCTGGAATGCCGATCTGTTTCTCAACTCCATGGATGAAATCCGAAAGCTCGAGGCCGGCGGCGCGACCGTGCTGTGCGGCCATGACGCGGCGCAATGGGCGCAATTGAAGAAAGGCGCGGACGCCTATGACTGACGACGTCGCCGACAGCCTGCGCCCGAAGCTCGTCGGCGCCCGCGTCCTCAGGGTCGAGGACCCGCGCCTGCTCGCCGGCAAGGGCGCCTATGTCGACGATCACCGGATCGCGGGCACGCTGTCCGTCGCATTCCGCCGCAGCGACCATGCCCATGCCCGGATCACGGCGATCGACAGCGCGGAGGCCGGAACGATGCCCGGCGTGGTCGCCATCGTGTCGGCAGCCGATATTGAAGCGGCGTTCACTCCAATCCGCGCGACCTCCAGAATGAAGAATTACCACGCAACCGAAATGCGGCCTCTGGCCCATGGCAAGGTGCGCTATGTCGGCGAACCGGTGGTCGCAGTGGTCGCGGAGAACCGTTATCTGGCGGAGGACGCGGCGCAGCTGGTTTCGATCGACTATGAACCCCTGTCCGATCTGGTCGATGCGGAATTGGCGATCGCGGAGGGCGCGGCCCTACTGCATGACGATGCCGCGTCCAATGTCATCGCCGAGCGGGAATTCGCCCGTGGCGATGTCGATGCCGCAATGGACGGCGCCGCGGTCCGAGTCGGCGCCCGCTTCCGGTTCCGCAGGAAGACGCCGGTGGCGATCGAGAACCGCGCCTATCTCGCCGATTATGACGACGGCCGCCGCGCGCTGACGCTTTATTCCTCGACCCAGGTGCCGGGCATCATCCGTGACGCCCTGTGCGATGCGCTCGACATGCCCGGCCACCGGTTGCGCGTGGTGGCGCCCGATGTCGGCGGCGGCTTCGGCGGCAAGGCCTCGTTCTATCCGGAGGAACTGCTGGTCTGCCTGCTGGCACGGCGGCTCGCCCGGCCGGTCAAATGGACCGGCGACCGTCTGGAAGACCTGATCTCCACGAGCCAGGCGTTCGACGAGATCATCGATGCCGAACTTGGGCTCGACCGGGACGGCACCCTGCTTGGCCTGCGCGCCGACGTAATCGGCGATATCGGCGCCTATTCGATCTATCCGTGGACCGCGGTGCTGGAGCCGGTCCAGGTGATCAGCTTCATGCCCGGCCCCTACCGGCTTGAGAACTACCGCGGCCGGGTCCGCGCCGTGGCGACCACGAAGGCGCCCGGCGGGCCCTATCGCGGTGTCGGTCGGCCGATCTCGACCTTCGTCATGGAGCGGCTGATCGATATGGCAGCGCGCAAGCTTGAGCTCGACCCCAGGGACCTGCGGCTGCGCAATCTCGTGGCACCGGAAGAGTTTCCGTACAAAGCCGCCTCGGGCATCGTGTGGGACCGCTCGGGCTTCACCGAATGCCTGCACAAGACCTGCGAGGTGGCGGACTATGACGCGCTCCGGCGCGAACAGGACGCAGCGCGCGAGGCCGGCCGCTGGATGGGCATCGGTCTTGCGTCCTATGCGGAACTGACCGGCATCGGCTCGCGCATCTCCGCCGCCCCGGGCATGCCGATCAACACCGGCACCGAAACCGCGACGATCCGGATCGATTCCTCCGGCGCCGTCACCGCCTTCTTCGGGGTCGCCTCCCACGGCCAGGGCCTTGAGACCTCGCTCGCCCAGGTCCTCGCGGAGGAACTCGGCGTGCGCATCGAAGATGTCGAGGTGGTGATGGGCGACAGCGCCACCATGGCCCATGGCACAGGCACCTATGCCAGCCGCAGCACGGTGCTTGCCGGAGGCGCGGCGATCCTGAGCGCGCAGGCGGTCAGGGAGAACGTGATCAAGGCGGCGGCGCATCTGCTCGAGGCGGCGGAAACGGATATCGAGGTGGCCGGCGGCAAGGTCCAGGTGATCGGCACCGACCGGGCAATGACCATGCGCGAGGTCGCGCGCGCGGTCTATTCGGAGATGGGCCGCTTCCCGAAGGAGCTGCGCGAAGAGATCAGCCTCGAGGCGACCAGGCTCTACGATCCGTTCTTCGGCACATCGACATCTGCGACCCATCTCGCCGTGGTCGAGGTCGATCTCCAAACCTGTCAGGTCAAGGTCCTGCGCTACGTGGTGTCGGAGGATTGCGGCAAGGTGATCAACCCGCTGATCGTCGACGGCCAGGTCCATGGCGGTGTCGCCCAGGGCATTGGCGCGGCGCTGATGGAGGAAGTGGTGCATGACGACGGCGGCCAGATCCTGACCGCGAGCCTGGTCGACTATGTCGTGCCGTCGGCCTGCGAAATCCCGCCGATCGACGTTCACCACGTGGAATCGGAACTGCCGAACACGCTCGGCGGCTTCCGCGGCATGGGCGAAGGCGGCACGATCGGTGCACCGGCGGCGGTCGCCAATGCGGTCGCCGACGCCCTGGCGCCGCTCGGCGTGGAGATCACCGAAGTGCCGGTCACGCCGGAGCGCCTGTTTCGCCTGATCGAAAAGGCAAGGACTGTGCGCAAGGAACCCTAGATCCGGACCGGGTGTGGTCGACCCGGTCAATCGCGTCTAAGCCATGGTCGGTCGGGGTCTGATTTGCGGGCGTTTCCGGGCTGCAAGAGTAAGACAAATGGCACGCAAACAAATAACTGGCGCTTGGCCGGCCTTTGAAGCTATAGTTGCCGCGCGTCCGGGGGTTAATATCAAGGATTTTCCCATTCTTGGGCGCGATGACATCTTTTTTCTCCAAATATGGCGCGGCCATCACAATTCTGGCACAGAATCAGTGCTCAGATGGTGATCGATTGACTTTGTCGGTCTCATCGAGGGGGTACTGCACGCATTTCGTTTGAGTTTTTCCGCGCCCCGGCCGCCGCCTTTCGGCATGCCGGAGCCAGCAACGAGCTTGGGGCTAGGCGTCAAACACAAAAATAATGGAGCCCCCGCCGGGGACCGGTTCATCCGGTCCCCGACTTTTTTGGAGGATCATGTTGCTGCGCGATCCGCGCGCGCGCCGTGATCAACCGCGATGCGCATGAGCCAATAGAGCAACAGGGCGTTCAGGCTGTGCCAGACATAGTGGGTGCCGCTGGTCCAGGCCGCGCAGAGCGGCAGGTCGATGGTGCGGAACGCCAGCGACGCGGTCAGCACGATGGCCGCAACGAGCATCGCGCCAGCGGCCGGATGGCCGCGCCCCCTGAGCGCCGCTGAAACCGCGTAAAGCGCCAGGACGGCCGGCAAATAGGTCACCGAGCCGTTCAGCACATCGGCGGGGACCAGGGCGTCGACGGTGAACGAGATGGCGATGAACACGGTGAGCGTGGCCAGCGTCACGAACCATCCAAGCCCGAAATAGCGCCTGAGCGCAAAGCCCAGATAAGCGTAGATGAATACGCTGATCGGAATGACATCGGCGAGCATCGCCCAGTACTGCGCAAAGGTGTGGAACAGGAAGCTGCCCACGCCGATGACCGCGACAAGGGCGATCAGGATCATGACCGGCCGGTCAGCACGGATGGCGGGCGCCCGGCGGATGTAGACGGCCGCTGCGAAGGCGGCGATCAGGAAGGCCCCGTTGCTCACCGCGTTCAAAGGCTCGTTCCAGAACCCCGGCGCCGTGCGCTCGCAGTAGATGTCGATGTAACGGAACCAGTCCATCAGGCGCTCCCGCTCGGATGCCTTATGGAATCATGCTTGTCGGCCGAACACAAATACAGGCTGGCCCGGTGCGTCAGTGGTAGACGTAGACCTTGGCGCCGACCTTGACCCGGTCGTAGAGATCGATCACGTCGTCATTGAGCATGCGGATGCAGCCGCTCGAGATCGCCTGACCGATGGTGTGCTTGGAGCGCGTGCCGTGGATCCTGTAAAGCGAGCTACCGAGATAGAGCGCGCGGGCGCCCAGGGGATTGTCGAGGCCGCCGGGCATGAATTCCGGCAGTTCCGGCTGGCGCTCCAGCATCTCCTTTGGGGGCCGCCAGTCGGGCCATTCCGCCTTGCGCGAAACGTGGCTCACGCCACCCCATTGGAAGCCTTCGCGGCCGACGCCGACCGAGTAGCGATAGGCCCGGCCCGGCGCGATAACGTAGTACAGCCGGCGGTCCTTGGTGCTGACGATGATCTCGCCCGGCTTGAACTTGTAGGCGACGTTCACGGTCTTGCGGGTCGTGCCCTTGGCGATCCTGTTGAACTCGTCGCCGATACCCGAAAACAACTTGCCGAACGCCGATTTGAACGCTCCGTCTTGCTGTTCAGCCAAGGCCTGACTGTCCGGATTGGCCAGAAGCAGAACCAGCACTGCCGCTGCGATGCTCCCCAGTCCCCGCATATCTGGTCCCCTTCTTCGAATCCGCTAAGCGGCCATTGGCGCCCGAATGTCCAATTCGGACATTGGCTCATGGCAATAATGTGGCCAAGCCGGTTCGGCAAAGACCTCAGACAGCTTATTTTCGCTGAAAAGCGGCGCCGGGCCAAACACCTTTTGGTGATCGGCGGAGGGGCAAGAGCATCGCAAACAGTAAGGACCCCCTCGCCGGCGCGGTGCGGCGAAGGGGTCCCACAGAACTCGGTCAGACGACGGTGTTACGCCTTGACGTAAACCTTGGTGCCGACGCCAACACGCCTGTAGAGATCGATCACGTCCTGGTTGAGCATGCGGATGCACCCGCTCGATACGGCCGAACCGATGGTATGGTCTTCGGTCGTGCCGTGAATGCGGTAGAGTGTGGCGCCCAGATAGAGCGCACGCGCGCCCATCGGGTTGCCCGGACCGCCGGGCATGAACTCCGGCAGATAGGGCTGACGCCTGCGCATCTCCTCGGGCGGGCGCCAATCGGGCCACTCGGTCTTGCGGCTGATATTGTGGACGCCGTACCACTCGAAGCCCGGCCGGCCGACACCGACCTTGTACATGCGGGCCTTGTTGCCCGGCAGCACCAGATAGAGTGCCCGCTCGGCCGTGGAGATCACGATCGAGCCGGGCTCCTGCGCACCGCGGTACCGCACCACGCGCGCCGTGGTGCCGGTCGACAGGGCCTCCGACGTGGAGACCCGGGTCCGTGCGTAAGCGTTCCAGTCAATATTGCCGCTGTTGTCGCGATAGCTGCGGTAATCCGACCGCGAGCCGGTGCGCTTGCGGGCTGTCCTGGTCCTGCGCACTTCGCGCCGGGCCGGTTTCGCCTTGCGCGACTTTTCCGGCGGCGTCGCGAGCCAGGTTGCAAAATCACTGAGGAAGCCGCTGCCGTCACGGGTTTGCCCCGCATTGGCCTGACTGTGGAGTGCGACCGCAAGGATCACGATAGCGGCACTGGCCGCCTGCCAATAGGTTTTCATGTCTACCTGCCCTGTTTTTTCGTTACCCGGCCGGTTGTCTTGCGCTGCGCCGGATTGATCCGGTCTGCGTTCCGTCCGAGGCGTCCGCCACATCCCCTGATGAGCCGAACCCTGCCAGACTACACGAGGTTCCTCAAAATCCGGTGAGTCGGTTCGCTAAAATTGTCATGAATTCGGACAGGACTGGCTAAAGACCAGAGCATGTCTCCCGAAAGTGGGCACCGGTTTCGGGAAAAAGACATGCTTTATCAAAGAGCTAGGGCGGTGACGCGAATCAGAATGATCGCGACACGCTCTAGGCGCTCGGGGCCAATCCGGCCCTCAGCGGAGCCGTTTTTGCGGCACTGCAACACAAATGAAACCGACGAAACGCGAATCCGCTCCGGCCGAAACACATCCGATACATCGGCTTCCTATCTGGCGGTCATCAGACTTGATGTCTTTAACCCCGAAAGGAATTGACCGATGAAAAAATCTTTGATGGCTCTTACGGCGCTCGGTATCGGCGCAATCTCACTGGCGGCGATGCCGGATGCGGCCGAGGCCGGCAAGCGGCACGGCTGGCATGGCGGCCATGGCAAGCATCACTTCCATCACAGGAAGCACTGGCGCCACGGCTGGCACCACCGCGACGGCTGCTGGTTCTTCAAGAAGAAGGCGCGCCACACCGGCAAACGCTTCTGGTGGAAGAAGTACAAGGAATGCAAGTTCGGTTTCCACGGCGACTTCTAGGCCGGGCCGAATTGCAGCATGCGGGGCGCAGGCGCCGAGAGATCGGCCCTGCGCCTTTTCTGCGTGTCCACCGGGCGGGCTATTGTTCGTCCTGCTCGAGCAGCCGCTCCAGGGCCTCCCAATAGCTCAGGTCGGTATTGTCTGCGTAGTCCCTGAAGCGCGCCAGGACGCGGTCCGGACCGTGGATCAGAAGGTTTCCCCGTTTCTCCCGCTTGCGGTTGCGCGTGCGCGGCATGGTCGAAGTCGATGCCTCGCGCGGCACGAAACCGAGCTTGTGGCCGGCCCGCACCGCCTCGGCGGTCTCGTCGCGGGACGGCTTGCGCTTCCCGCGGGGCTTAACCTCACCCAGCTTGAGGGGCCCGCTGTCAAAACCGATTCTGGTCACGCCGCTGCCTTCTCTCTCAATGCATCGACCACGGAATGGGCATAGGCGCGGGCATTGGCGATCGCCCGCACAAGCCGGTCGCGTTCGCGCTGGTCGCCGGCCGATTTCTGAAGTTCGCTGAGCAGCGATGCCTCACCGAAGATCTTGGTGAAGGCGGCTCTGCGCACCAGAACGACCGGCAGCGCCTGCACATCGACATTCGAGATCTCCCGGCGCAGCGCCCGCTCCTCCGCGGTCTCGAAAGCGGCGTTGCACCGGTTGAGCACCAGATTATAGGGGATCTCGCGGTTGAGCATGTGGCCGGTCCGCCTGATCAGGGACACCGCGCGCGCTGCGTGCGGTCCCTCCACCGCGTTCGGTTCGAGCGGGATCAGGGCAAGGTCGGCCCGGCTCAGCGCATATGTTACAGCTTGGTTGGCGGTGCCTTCCAGATCGAGGATCAGATAATCGGTCTGGCCCGCGAGACCATCGACCG
>JBPCWF010000117.1:0-2696 GCA_051009775.1 Hyphomicrobiales bacterium
GACCACGTCGCGCATGATCGGCGACTGCGCCGCGATCGCGCCGCAACGCAGGTAGTCGCCGTAGGAGAACCCGCCGGGCAGGACGATCAGGTCGGTTTGCGGCACTTCGGTCTCGCCGTGCCAGAGCATTTCCGGCGGGCGGCCCATGGCCTGCTCCAGGCTCACCGCGACATCGCGATCGCAGTTGGAGCCCGGGAAGACGATGACATGTGCTTTCATGCGGGGTCGAGTTCGATGTCGTAGTTTTCGATGACGGTGTTGGCGAGCAGTTTCTGGCACATGGCTTCAACCGCGGTGCGGGCTTCGGTCTCGTCGGAGGTCTCAAGATCAACCTCGAGATATTTGCCCTGACGGACGTCGCTCACGCCGTCGAAGCCGAGCGAGGCGAGCGCGTTCTCGATCGCCTTGCCCTGGGGATCGAGGACCCCCGATTTCAGAGTGACCCTGATCTTTACTTTCATGCGATCCGCCGTTGGACTGTTTGTCTGTGTCAGGATTTGACCAGGACCGGTCCGCTCGGTTCGGCACGGTCGTTCTCGAACAGAATGCCGAGCCGGCGGGCGACGTCCTGATAGGCCTCGATCAGGCCGCCCATGTCGCGGCTGAAGCGATCCTTGTCGAGCTTTTCGTCGGTGCTGATGTCCCACAGGCGGCAGGAGTCCGGGCTGATCTCGTCGGCCAGCACGATGCGCACCATGTCGTTCTCGTAAATCCTACCGAACTCGACCTTGAAGTCGACCAGCTTGATGCCGATGCCCAGAAACAGGCCGGAGAGGAAATCGTTGACCCTGAGCGCGAGCGCGGTCATCTCGTCGATCTCCTGCGGATTGGCCCAGCCGAACGCGGTGATGTGCTCCTCCGACACCAGCGGATCGCCCAGCTCGTCCGACTTGAAGCAGAATTCGATGATCGAGCGCGGCAGTTGCGTGCCTTCCTCGATGCCGAGGCGTTCCGAAAACGCGCCCGCGGCAATGTTGCGCACGTTCACTTCGACCGGAATGATCTCGACTTCGCGGATCAGCTGCTCGCGCATGTTGAGCCGCTTGACGAAATGGGTCGGCACGCCGATTTCGTTGAGCCGGGAGAACAGGAATTCCGAAATCCGGTTGTTGAGCACACCCTTGCCGTCGATGACTTCGGGTTTGTCCTTGTCCTGCGCGGTGGCGTCGTCCTTGAAGTGCTGGATCAGCGTTCCGGGCTCGGGGCCTTCGTAAAGCACCTTGGCCTTGCCTTCATAAATGCGGCGCCGTCGGCTCATGTTCGGATGATCCTTGAATTTGTTGAAGTTGCCACTGCCTCAGGGCGCGGCCTGTGAGCATGTTGTCCAGTGTCGCCGGATCGCATGATTCGTCGGGCGGGTCCGTCCCCGAAACCTACTCCATGGCGGCGCTGTACACAATTCGAGCCCGGTTGTCACGTGCGTGTTTGCCGTGGCCCGCCGGGCAGCCGCCGTCGGGCGCGCTTTTGCGCAGTTGATTTGCGCTGATGTGCGGGCTATGGCACATCCTAAGGTAACCCCCATACCGTCAGTTAGGAGCTAGTGGATGAGCACATTCGACAAAAGAGAGAAAGGGTTCGAGGGCAAGTTCGCCCACGATCAGGAACTCAGATTCAAAGCCGAGGCCCGGCGCAACAAACTGCTTGGGCTGTGGGCGGCCGAACATATGGGCCTGACCGGCGACGAGGCCGCCGCCTATGCCAAGGAAGTGGTCAAGGCCGATTTCGAAGAACCCGGCGACGAGGACGTTTTCCGCAAGGTACGCCAGGATTTTGACGCCAAGGGCGTCGATCAGTCGGACCACCAGATCCGCCGCACGATGGACGAGTTGATGCAGACCGCCATCGAGCAGATCGAGAACGAGGCCTGACCCTCTTGCCATGGATCGGCCGGGCGCCGGCGGGAGATAACGTGTGACAGACGCCACCCTGCGCGCCCGTCTCGAGGCGGGCGACACGCTCTATACAGCCTGGTGCCTGCTGCCCGAACCGCTGACCGCGGAAATGCTCGCGCGCCAGGACTGGGACTGCGTCACGCTCGACTGCCAGCACGGCTTTATCGACTACGCCGACATGCTGGCCATTGTGATGGCGATCCAGGGCGCGGGCAAACCGGCACTGGTGCGCGCGCCCCTCGGCGACGAAGGGTTCATCGGCAAGGCGCTCGATGCCGGCGCGGACTGCATCATCGCGCCGATGATCAACACGCCCGAAGATGCCCGCTGGTTCGCCGAAGCGAGCAATTATCCCCCGATCGGCCAGCGCAGCTGGGGCCCGATGCGGGCCATGGATGTCGCCGGCCTCGACAAGGACGCGTATCTGGCCAAAGGCAACGACCTGACGCTTGCCTGGGCGATGCTCGAGACCGAAGAGGCGCTTTCCAATATCGACACCTTGTTCACCACGCCGGGGATCGATGGTGTGTTCGTCGGGCCGAACGATCTGTGCAATTCGCTGACCGGCGGAGAGCATGTCGATCCGGGTCACGAGAAGGTCGTGCAGGCGCTCGAGCTGGTGCTTGAAAAGACCCGTGAGCACAAGGGTTTCGCGGCAATTTACGCGTCCACCCCGGAGGTTGCGCGCGCCTATGCGGATCAGGGTTTCCAGTTCATCGCGCTCGGCTCAGATGCCGGCTTCCTCAGAAACGCGGCCGCGTCGGCGCTCGCGGCGGCCAAAGCATGATGCCCTCGGCCGGTGAC
>JBPCWF010000118.1:0-9093 GCA_051009775.1 Hyphomicrobiales bacterium
TGTGGCCGGATCGGCGTACATTTGGACCGCGTCCACGCGGGAAGAGCTGCCGTATTGGTGGCGCCCCTTCTCGCAGATCAGTCTGTCTGTCACGATCCTCTCGGAAGCCGCGGGCAGAACGCTTGCCGAGAACCTAGTGCGTTCCGGCTCCGGTGCAGGACCTCCAAAAAGTTGCTCCAGAGCACCACAGTACAGTTCTTCCAACTCGCAGCGCGCCATGTGCTTAATCTCGTCAGCATGATGTTACCGGTTCAAGTATCGGGCGCATCCTAAACGCGCAAGGGCAGCCTGATCAGCAGCGATTTCGTCGGTGTCGAGATCCGCGCCTTGCTCGAACATGTCAACAGGTGGAACGACAGCGTGCAGTCGCGGCCGAGCTGGGACGCGTAGGCAGCCAGATCAATCTGCAAGACGATTGAACCTGCGTACCGTCACGTGCAACCGCGTGCCCCGGACTCGATCCGGGGCCCAGGGCGAAGTGGCGATGCCGCGCAAATTTTCTCTGGGTCCCGCATCAAGTGCGGGACACTCGTCTGGTTGGGTACACAGTCACCTTCAATATTGCGGGAAGCGCCTCGACCTGAATGGAGAGTGCCCTAATCCGACAGGGTCGCGAGTCCGAAATCGTCGAGGATCGAATAGACCGCCGGCACCAGGAACAGGACCAGGAAGGTCGAGGCCAACAGGCCGAAGGCGAGGCTGGTGACGAGCGGCACAAGCACCTGGGCCTGGAGGCTGTTCTCCGCCAGCATCGGCAGGAGACCGGCAATGGTGGTGAGCGAGGTCAGGAGGATTGCCCGGAACCGGGCCCGGCTGGCAAGCGGCGCGGCCTCGGTGACCGACTGGACGTCGCCGTGATAGTGCTTGATGAAGTTGACCAGCAGGATCGAGTCGTTGACCACGACGCCCGAGAGCGCAATGAAGCCGAGCAGGCTCGGCATGGTGAAGTCGAGGCCGAGCAGAATATGCCCGAAGATGACGCCGATCAGGGCGAACGGGATTACGACCATGACGACGACCGGCTCGATATAGCTGCGGAACAGGAAGCTCAATAACAGATAGACGCCGATCAGGCCGAGCAGGAAGCCGCGCACCATGGACTGCTGGGTGGTCTGGGTCTCCCGGTTCTGGCCCTCGAGCGCGAAGGAGACGCCGGGATAGGTTTCCTGCAGCTTGGGGAAAAAGCGGGTCCGGGTGTCGGCGACGATCTCGGTGCCGTTGGCGACCCGGATGTCCACGTCGCCCTCGATCGTGACCGTGCGCACGCCGTTGACCCGGTAGATGCGCGAATAGCCGCGGCCGAGCTCGAGGTCGGCGACCGCGGTGATCGGCACCAGATGGTCGTCGCCCATGGAAATGGTGAAATAGTCGAGATCGGCGACCGAGTTCTTGTCCGCCGGGTCGAGCCGGACATCGACCTCGAAGGCCTCGCCCTCGACCTGGATCTCGCTCACCGTGGTGCCGAAGAACGCCTTGCGCAGCTGATCGGCGATCATGCGGCCGTCGACGCCGAGCGGCGGCGCCCCGTCTTTCAGGCGGATGCGCATCTCGGGCTTGCCCGGGCGCAGGTCGTCCGACAGGTTGATCACGCCGCGATACCGGTTGAACCATTCCTGCAGCGCGAGCGAGGCCTGCTTGAGCTCGACCAGATCGTCGCCCTTGAGCCGCACCTCGATGGCAAGTCCGGCGGGCCCGAGCGTCGGCTCGGTGTAATTGATCGTGATGACGTCGGGAATGTCGCCCGCCTCCCGGTGCCACGCGGCGACGATGTCTGCGATCCGGGCGTTGCGTGTGTCGGCCTTCAGAAGGTCGACCGTGATGGTCGCCACATGGGTGCCTGCCTCGTTGGCGTCCTGGTTCTGGTTGAACCTCAGCGACACATTGGAGATCAGGTCCCTGCCCTCCGGCTGCAACGGCTTGAACTCGGCATTGACCCGCTTCAATGCCGCGTTGAGGCGGTCCACTACCTGTTCCGTCTTGGTGAGCGGCGTGCCCTGGGGCAACAGGATGCGCGCCTCGACCACATCGCCGTCAAGTTCCGGGAAAGGCGAGAACTTCAGCACGCCACCGACCAGCATGCTGACCGCCACGAGCATGAGCCCCACGGCGCAGCCGACGGTCAGGTAGCGGAAGCTGACGCTGAGATCGGCCAGCGGCCCGACCGCACGGTCGCGCAGCCAGTCGATGAATTCCTCCACCTTGAGCTGAACACGGCCCTGGTGGGCGCCATGTTCGAGCGTGTGTTTCAGATGGTGCGGCAGGATCAGGAACGCCTCGACCAGCGACACCATCAGCACGAACAGCATGACCACGGGCACCACCTTGAGCACCTGGCCGATATCGCCCTTGAGAAAGGCGAGCGAGCCGAAGACGAAGGCCGTGGTCGAGAACGAGGCGAACACGCTGGGGAAGACCTGCCTGGAGCCGTCGATCGCGGCATCCAGCGGCGACTTGCCCTGGGCGCGCTGGCTGGCGACGTTCTCGGCAATAACGATGGCATCGTCCATAAGCAGGCCGATCACGATCAGGAGGCCGACCATGGTCAGCATGTTGATCGAGTAGCCGACCATGACCATCAGCGCCATGGCGCCGAGGAACGACACCGGCAGGCCGGCGGCGACCCAGAACGAGTAGCGCAGCCCGAAAAACAGCCACAGCGTGATGAACACCAAGATCAGGCCCTGCGACATGTTGCGGTAGAGCATGTCGAGACGGTCGCGCACGATCGAGGAACGGTTGTTGGTCACCACCAGCTCGACGCCGGGCGGGGCCACCTGGCGTTCATGCTCGAGGAAGGCCTCGACCGCACCGATCACACGCAGCGCGTCCTCGTTTTCGGTCTTGGTGATATCGAGAAGTGCCGCGGGCCTGCAGTTGAACAGGACCTTTTCCTCGTCCAGGTCGAAACGGTCGGTGATCTTTGCAATATCGCCGAGACGGATCTGGCCGCCTTCCTTGCCCGAGACGACGATCAGATCGAGAAACTGGTAGACCTTCTTGCGCTCGTCGGCGAAGCGCACCAGAAGTTCCTGATCGGACGTGCTGATGCTCCCGGCCGGCAGGTCGACGCTCTGGCGCCGGACCGCATCGGCGATCTCGGAAACACCCAGGCCGAACTGGCGCAGCGTGGTGTCTTTCAGCTCGATCCGGATCTGGTGATCGGAGAAGCCCTTGACCTCGATCTTGGGAATGCCGCCCCAGCGCAGCATGCGGTCTTTGAGCTCCTCGGCATAGGCCTTGAGATCGCTCCGATTGTCGGGCCCGGTCACGGCAACGGAAGCGACGAAATCGGTCCGCCCGAGCTGGCGTATGGTCGGCTTCTCGACTTCGTCGGGAAAGTCGTCGATCGCTTCGACCTCAGTCTTCACGTCGGAGAAGAAACGGTCGAGATCGGCGCCTTCCGTCATCTCCGCAATGGCGATACCCAGCCCTTCACGCGCCTCGCAGGTGATCTCGTCGACATTGTTGATGCCGTCGACCGCGTCCTCGATGCGCTGGCACACTGCCTCCTCGATGTCCTCCGGCCGGGCGGCCGGATAGAGTACGCGCACCTCGACCTTGCCCGGTTCGATGCGCGGGAAGGTTTCGCGCAGGAGGGTCGGCGCCGTGAACAGACCGATCACGACCAAGGCGATCATCATCAGGTTTGCCGCGGTCGGATGCCCGGCAAAATAGCGGATCATTTGAGCGTGCCCTTGCCGCCCGCATCCGCGAGCAGCCGATCGCTCAGAGCCTTATCGACGTCGATCTTTAGAAGCATGCCCGGGATCGCCGGGCTCAGGTCGCTCACCACGACCCGCTCGCCGGCTTTCAGGCCGGAGACGACGTCGGCGAAACCGCCCTGCGTCAGCCCGGTCTCGACGGTGCGGATCTCCAGCCGGTTGTCCTTGTCCGCCAGGTAGAGCCGGCCGTCATGGAGCGCCGAGCGCGGCACGATGATACGGCCCTCGATGGTGCGGGCGCGCAGCTCGACCTCGACGAACATGCCCTTCGCCAGGGGTGGACGTTTGCCCGGAATGGCCTGGGTGTAGGGCCCGTCGACGGCGGCAATCACCCCGACGGTGCGGGTGTTGGGATCGATCGTGTCGCTGATGCGCGCAAACCGGCCCTGCCATTCGACGGCCTGGTCGTCGATCTTCAGCCGCACCACGGCGGTAAAACCGAGCCTTTCGGCAACCAGCGCAAATGTCTCCGGCGTTACGCCCTGGCCCATCGCATCGTCCGGCAAGGCGGCGGCCAGCATGCGGAACCTGGAAATCGGCACCTCGGCCTCGACCTCGGCGATCTCCGTGCTGTCGGCGACCGCCAGGGTCTGCCCGACCTGGGCATATTGCGTGATCTCGACATCGACCTCGGCGAGGCGCGCTTCGAATGGCAGCCTGATGCGGGTCCGTTTCAGCTTGAGCCGGGCCAGAGCGAGCTGGCTCTGGAACACCGCCTTCTGCTCGGTCTCGACCGAACGCTGGGTCGGGAGCAGGCGCAGCGCGTTGCTCAGCTCGCGCACCTTCTGGCGCTGCCCGAGCGTCGCGCGCAGGGTCTCGTCAACGGACGAACGCGATGCCGTGCCGCTTTTCAGGAGCTTCTGCTTGCGGTCGAGATCGACCTCGAGGAGCTTAAGCGTATGCTGTTCGATCTGCAGGGTGAGCTGGGTGTTCTCCTCGCTGACTTTCAGTTCCTGCAGCTTGGCGTCCGACGAGCGGATGTTGGCTTCGGCCTCGGCAATCTCCAGCTCGTAATCGGCCGGCGATATGCGCAGGATCTCCGTGCCGGCCGGCAGGATCGCGCCTTTCTTGAAGTTGGGATGGACGTAGACCACCTCGCCCGAGACCTGGGCGACGGCGTCCCAGACCTTTTCCGGGCTTACGGTGCCGAAGCCCAGCACCCGGGGCACGACCGCGGTTTCGGCCGCTTCGATGACACGGACGAAGCGCGCGCGCTCCGACGGCGGCTTGGTCGCGGGCGGCTCGCGCTGAGCAACGAAATATGCAAGCAGCGCGGCGCCGACGACAATCGGCGGCACGATCAACAGCTTACGCATCAGGGCCATGTTTGCTCCATGGGAGATCACGCTTCAGGATGGCACGCAGGTGAGACGCCATCATACTACGGGGAACTTATGGCGAAACGCCACTGCACGCGGCGCCGCATTTAACGGGTGCCGCGCCAGTTTTCCGCCGCGACGGTTTTATGCTTCTCGTGAGATTACCGGATCAAGTCCGGAAATGACGGATTTACTATGAAAATCAACCACTGACCGGCATCCCCGTGCTTGACGCCGGGATCTCTGGATCGTGCCGTTCTGCCGGCGTGCTAAAACACGATGACGTTGCGCAGAGCTTCGCCGCGCACGACCGAGGCGACCGCATCGTTGATCTCGTCCAGCGCATAGCGCCCGGTGATCAGCTCGTCGAGCTTCAGCCGCCCCTGTTTGTAGAGATCGATCAGAACCGGCACGTCGACGGCGATCTTCGACGAGCCCATCTTGGAGCCCAGGACGCGCTGGTTATAGGCGGCGAGCGGATCCGGGTTGAACTCGACCATGGTGCCCGACGGCGCCATGCCGACGATGACCACGGTGCCGGCGCGCGCGATATAGCCGAAGGCCTGCTCGAAAGCCGACTTTGCGCCGACGGTGACGAAGACATAGTCGGCGCCGCGCCCGTCGGTGATGGAACGCACGGTCTCGGCCGCGTCGTTGCTCTTGGGATTGACCGTGTGGGTCGCGCCGAAGGCCCGCGCCGCTTCCAGCTTGTCGTCGGCGAGATCGAGCGCGATGATGGTCCGGGCGCCGCTGAGCGCCGCGCCCTGCACGCTGTTGAGGCCGACGCCGCCGGTGCCGATCACCACCACATGTGCGCCGGCCGGAGTTTGCGCGGTGTTGGTCACCGCGCCGAGCCCGGTGATCACGCCGCAGGCCAGAAGGCATGCACTTTCGAGCGGCACATCCTTCGGGATCGCGACGGCCTGGGAGGCGTCGACCACCACATGTTCGGCGAACGCGCCGGTGCGCAACCCGTGGGTCGGACGCTCACCGTCGGCCGACATGAGCGGGCTTTCGGCGTCGAGCGGGAACTTGGTTTCGCACAGGACCTGATGTCCCTGCGCGCAGTAATGGCAGTCGCCGCAGGAGCGGATCAGGGTCACCACCACATGGTCGCCCGGCGCGACATTGGTGACGCCCGGACCGGTTTCCTCGACGACACCGGCGGCCTCGTGACCGTAGACCGCGGGCAGCACGCCACCCCAGGCGCCCTGCATATAGAGAATGTCGCTGTGGCAGATCGCACAGGCCGCGAGCCTGACCCTCACTTCGCCGTCGCCGGGGTCGGCAAGCTCGATCTCCTCGATCACCAGGGGTTCCTTGAAAGCGCGGCAGACGGCGGCTCTTGTCTTCACGATTTATGGCCCTCCGGTTGGGCGGCGGCGGCGCGCCACGTTGCCCCGATCCCTTACCGGCTGTCGCCCGTATGGTCCAACCCAATTTTCTTCATCCCGCGGATCGCGCCCTCGACGCAAGACCATTTGAATCGCAAAGATAAAAGCCGCATTATGACGCCTCGACAACAGACCGGTTCAGCAAGAACACGCCAACGACGAGGGAGAAACAGATGACAACCAGGAGATCGCTTGTATCGATCGTCGCCGCAACCGCCATGGGCGCGCTCAGCACCGCGGCCGTCGCGGGCGAAAAGTGGGACATGCCGCTTGCCTATTCAGCGACCAACTATCACTCCGAAAACGCGGCCGCCTTCGCCAAGGCTGTGACGGAGCGGACCAAGGGCGAGCTTGAAATCGTCACCCATCCGAGCGGCTCCCTGTTCAAGGGCGGCGAGATCTTCGGCGCCGTGCGGCGCGGCCTTGCGCCGATCGGCGAGCGCCTGATCTCGGCGCTGGGCAACGAGGACGCGATCTTCGAGGTCGACGCCCTGCCATTCCTGGCAACCAGCTTCGAAGATGCAAACAAGCTCTACAAGGCCTCCAAGCCGGCGGTGGAAGAGGTGCTCGACAAGAAAGGCCTCAAGCTGCTCTACGCGGTGCCGTGGCCGCCCCAGGGGCTCTATTCGATCAACCCGGTCAAGAGCGCGGCCGACATGAAGGACGTCAAGTTCCGCGCCTATAATGCCGCGACCTCTAAGCTTGCCGAGCTGATGGGCGCCGTGCCGACAAAGATCGAAGCCGCCGAACTCAGCCAGGCCTTCGCCACCGGCGTCGCCCAGAGCATGATCTCCTCAGGCTCGACCGGCTATGACCGCAAGATCTGGGAGCACGTGAAATACTGGTACGACGTCCAGGCATGGCTGCCCAAGAACATGGTCATCGTCAACAAGAAGGCCTGGGCCGCACTGGACGACGCGACCAAGGCGATCGTCATGGAAGAAGCCGCGACCGCGGAGAAGAACGGCTGGGCCAAGGCCGAGGAACTGTCGAACTGGTACAAGGAACAGCTTGCCGCCAACGGCATGGTGATCGAGGGACCGAGCGACCAGCTCAAGACCGACTTCGTCAAGATCGGCAAGACCATGTCGGACGAATGGCTTGCCAAAGCCGGCGACAGCGGCAAGGCCGTGATCGACGCCTACGGCAAGATGTAGGGCGGACGCCAGACGGATAACGCGGGGCCGGCAGTCGAAAGGGTGCCGGCCCTCGTTCATTTAGGGGAGGGACATTGGGATGGCCATGTGGACGCGCGTCGATCGCGCGCTTGATCGGCTCTACGACATATGCGGCTACATCGCCGTCGCGCTGCTGATGGTGCTGACCGCACTGGTGCTCGCCAGCATCGTCTCCCGCCTGCTCAGCGTCTACATCGCCGGACTGACCGAGTTTGCCGGATACTCCATGGCGGCCTGCGTGTTCTTCGGCATGGCCTACACGTTTCGCTCCGGCGGCCATATTCGGGTCACCCTGTTCACCAACCGGATGAGCGGAAAGGTCAGGAGGTTCAACGATCTGTGGTGTCTTGCGGCCCTGGCGGTGGTGATCAGCTATCTCGCCTTCTATCTGTGCCAGCTTGCCTACGAATCCTGGCTGTTCGAGGAGATCTCCGAGGGCGGCGACGCGATCCCGCTGTGGATCGCGCAATCGCCCATGGCGTTCGGCGCGGCGGTCTACGCGGTCTGCGCCATCCACACCTTCGTGCGCGCGCTCATCGTGCCTGAAACGCTGGAGGCGATCGACGCCGGCGCGGGAGGCGAGGTATGAGCGAGATCTTCGCAACCATCGTCTTCCTCGGCGCCCTGTTCTTCATGTTGGGCTCCGGCGTCTGGGTCGGCGCCAGCCTGCTCGCCTGCGCCGTCATCGGCATGGAACTCTTTACCAGCCGTCCGGTCGGCGCCTCCATGGCGCTCACCATCTGGGGCTCGCAATCGTCCTGGACCCTGACCGCCCTGCCGATGTTCATCTGGATGGGCGAGATCCTGTTCCGCACCAAGCTGTCGGAAATCCTGTTCAAGGGGCTGACCCCCTGGATGACCCGGCTGCCCGGCGGGCTGCTGCACGTCAATATCGCGGGCTCCGCGATCTTCGCCGCGATCTCCGGCTCGTCGGCGGCGACCGTGGCGACGGTGGGCAAGATGGCGATCCCGGAGCTTCGGGCCCGCGACTATCCCGAAAGGATGATCGTCGGCACGCTATCGGGCGCCGGCACGCTCGGGCTCCTGATCCCGCCGTCGATCGCGCTCATCATCTATGGCGTGACCGTCAACGAGTCGATCGCCAAGCTGTTCATCGCCGGTATCCTGCCGGGCATCGTGCTGGCGCTCATGTTCATGAGCTATGTCGCCATCTGGGGCCTGACCCAGGGACATGTGCGCGACGAGCAGCGGTTTTCCTGGGGCCAGAAATTCGCCGCGCTCAAGGACCTGGTCCCCGTTCTGGCGCTGATCCTCGGCGTTATCGGCTCGATCTATTCGGGCCTCGCAACGGCGACGGAGGCGGCGGTGCTCGGGGTCGTCGGCTCGATCGGGCTGTCCTGGCTGCAGAAGAGCCTGACGCTCGAGACCTTCAAGGAGTCGCTGTTCGGCGCGGTCCGGACGTCCGCCATGATCGCCTTCATCCTGGCCGGATCGACCTTCCTGTCGCTCGCCATGGGCT
>JBPCWF010000119.1:0-2884 GCA_051009775.1 Hyphomicrobiales bacterium
CATCGGCACCAAGCTCTACGACGTCATGGCGGCCATGGTGTTCGAGACCTCGAACCGGCGCCAGACCCTGTTCGAAGGCCTGCTCGACGCCCGCGCGGTCCATGGCGGCAAGCGTGTGGTCATCGAGGATGTCGAGCGCAACCCCATGAGCTACAACCGGCTGGTGCTCGGCAGCTTCGTGCTCGGGCGCCGTTTTGCCGCGCGCACGTCGCGGGGCGAGCATGTCGGCATCCTTCTGCCCAATGCGGCCGGCGCCGTCGCCAGCTTCTTCGCGCTCCATGCCTATGGCCGCGTGCCGGCGATGCTCAACTACTCGACCGGCTACCACAACATGGTCTCCGCGTGCCGGACCGCGGAGATCGGGATCGTTATGACCTCGCGCCGGTTCATCGAACTGGCCCGGCTCGACGAGGCCGCGGAAGAGCTCTCGAAAGTCGCGACCCTGGTCTACCTGGAGGATATCCGCGCCGAGATCGGCATCGCCGACAAGCTCTTCGGCCTGATCGCGCGGCGCTTCGCGGGCTTCGCCTACAGACGCACATCGGGCGCGCCGTCGCCTGACGAGACCGCGGTGGTGCTGTTCACCTCGGGCTCGGAGGGCGTGCCCAAGGGCGTGGCGCTCAGCCATGCCAACATCCAGTCCAACCGCTATCAGCTGAGCGCCAGGGTCGACTTCAACCCGGCCGACCAGGTGTTCAACGCCCTGCCGATCTTCCACTCGTTCGGTCTCACCGGCGGCCTGATGCTGCCGCTCATGTCCGGCATCAAGACCTTCCTCTACCCCTCGCCGCTGCATTACCGGATCGTGCCGGAATTCGTCTACGGCACCAATTCGACCATCATGTTCGGCACCGACACGTTCCTTGCGGGCTATGGCCGCTCGTCGCATCCTTATGACTTCTACTCGGTGCGCTACGTCTTCGCCGGCGCCGAGAAGGTCAAGCCGGAGACGCGCCAGATGTGGATCGACAAGTTCGGCCTGCGCATCTTCGAGGGCTATGGCGCCACCGAGACCTCGCCGGTGCTCTCCACCAACACGCCGATGCAGTACCGCGCCGGCACCGTCGGCCGCTTCCTGCCCGGCCTCACGCACCGCATCGAGCCGGTGCCCGGCATCGACGAGGGCGGCCGGCTCGAAGTCTCGGGCCCCAACATCATGAAGGGCTATCTGCTCGCCGACCGCCCGGGCGAACTGGTGCCGCCGGCCGATGGCTGGTACGACACCGGCGACATCGTCACGGTCGACGACGACGGCTATGTCACGATCCAGGGCCGGGCCAAGCGCTTCGCCAAGATCGGCGGCGAGATGGTGTCGTTGACGGCGGTCGAGACCCACGTCACCGAACTCTGGCCCGACTGCGCCCATGCGGTGGTCTCCATCCCGGACCAGCGCAAGGGCGAACAGCTCGTGCTCATCACCGAGCATGACGCTGCCGACCGCAAGCAGCTCTCCGAGCACGGCAAGCAGAAGGGCCTGTCGGAGCTGATGATCCCGCGCAACATCACGACCGTCGACAAGCTGCCCGTGCTCGGCACCGGCAAGATCGATTACGTCACCATCCAGGAACTTGCGCTGGAGGAGTTCGGCGCGACCGACGCCCCCGTCGCCGCCGAGGCCGCGAGCTAGGCAGCGCCGACCCACACCCCCGCCATTCGCGCGAAAGCGGGAATCCATTGGCGGTTGCCTCGATTTGCCGGGCGGCCAATGGACTCCCGCTTTCGCGGGAGTGACGAGTAGAGGGGCGGCGATGACAAGGGAGAAAAGCAACCACACCCACTCAACGCTTGCACCCCGCCGCAATAGGCTTTAAGCCGCGCCACACCCGGCCCGCGCCATCGCCTGAGGGAGCGCCCCATGAAGATCACCGACGTCAAAACCTATGTGGTCGGCAACCCGCCGCCGCATTTCGGCGGGCGCTATTTCGTCTTCCTCAAGCTCACCACAGACAACGGCATCGAGGGTTTCGGCGAGGTCTATACCGCGACCTTCGGCCCGCACGTGGTCGCCGCCATGATCGAGGACGTCTGCGCCCGCCATGTGGTCGGCCAGGACCCGTTCCGGATCGAGACCATGTGGCGCAATGTCTACGGCCGCGGCTATTCCCTGCGGCCCGACCTTTCGCTGGTCAGCGTTCTGAGCGGCATCGAGACGGCCTGCTGGGACATTGTCGGCAAGGCGGTGGAAAAACCGGTCTACGAACTCCTCGGAGGCCGGGTCCACGAGCGCCTGCGCTCCTACACCTATCTCTACCCGAAGCCGGACGAACCCCTGATCGACGGCGTGCCGGAAGTCTACCGCAATCCGGACAGGGCGGCGGCACGCGCGGCGGAGTTCGTCGCCCAGGGCTTCACCGCTGTCAAGTTCGACCCCGCAGGGCCCTATTCCAGTTTCGATCCGCGCCAGCCGAGCCTGGAGCGGCTCGACCTTTCGGCCGCGTTCTGCGCCAAAATCCGCGAGGCCGTCGGCACGCAGGCCGACCTCCTGTTCGGCACCCACGGCCAGTTCACGACCTCCGGCGCGATCCGCCTCGCCAGGCGCATCGAACCTTACGACCCGCTGTGGTTCGAAGAGCCGACCCCGCCGGAAGTACCCGAGGAAATGGCCCGGGTCGCGCGCCAGACCTCGATTCCGATTGCCACCGGCGAGCGGCTCACCACGAAATACGAGTTCTCGCGCGTGCTCGAATTGCAGGCCGCCTCGATCCTGCAGATGGCGCTCGGCCGCGTCGGCGGCATTCTGGAGGCCAAGAAGATCGCCGGCATGGCGGAGGCGCATTATGCCCAGATCGCCCCGCACCTTTATTGCGGACCGATCGAAGGCGCGGCCAACATGCAGCTCAGTGCCTGCATTCCCAATTTCCTGATCCTGGAAAGCATCCAGACC
>JBPCWF010000120.1:0-4465 GCA_051009775.1 Hyphomicrobiales bacterium
GGGTCACAAATGCCGTTTCTGATGCTCCCTGCACGACTTCCGATTTGCCCTCGACACCGGACATTTGGACCGATATTGCCAGTTGCACCATGATTGTGATTCAAGCTCGCAGGAGCTTCGCATCATGCGTGGTGACCTGACCGACAATGTGTGGTCGAACATTCGACTTGCCCTGCCAGCTAGAGCATCGTTCCCCATGTTGACGACCGGCGCGTTAGGCGCTTACGCGTCCAAGTCCTGGCTCAGCCGCGCCCGGTCCTGCGGCTCTGAATAGTCGATATCCGGCCCCGCCGGCACGATGCCGGTCGGATTGATCGATGTGTGGCTGCCGAAATAGTGCTTCTTGATGTGGTCCATATTGACCGTCCCGGCGATGCCCGGATGCTGGTAGAGATCGCGCGTATAGGTCCACAGGTGCGGATAGTCGATGATCCGCTTCCTGTTGCACTTAAAGTGGGTCACGTAGACCGGATCGAACCGGAGCAGGGTCGGCAGCAGCCGCCAGTCGGCTTCCGTCACCCGGTCGCCCATCAGGTAGCGCCGGTCCTTGAGCCGCTCGTCCAGCCAGTCGAGCGTCTCGAACAGCTCGTTCACCGCCTCGTCATAGGCAGCCTGGCTGCCTGAGAAGCCGGCGCGGTAGACGCCGTTATTGACGGTGTGAAAGACCCGCTCGTTTACCTCATCGATCTCCTCGCGCAGCGCTTCCGGATAGTAGTCGCCATCTCTCGCCCCGACACCGTCGAAGGCCGAATTGAACATGCGGATGATCTCTGACGATTCGTTGCTGACGATCGTCCCGGCCGTCTTGTCCCAGAGCACCGGCACGGTGACCCGGCCGGTATAACCGGGATCGGCTTCCAGGTAGACCTCGCGCAGCAACCGCTTGCCGTTGACCGTGTCCGGCACGACGCCCTCGCCCGGCGCGAAGGTCCAGCCGTCATCGCCCATGAAATGGTGGACGACCGAGACCGAGACCATGTCCTCCAGGCCCTTGAGCATGCGGAAAATCAGAGTCCGGTGCGCCCAGGGACAGGCATAGGACACATAGAGATGATAGCGCTCCGCCTCGGCCGGGAATTCCGCCTCAGGATCGGCCGAAACCCAGTTGCGGAAGCTCGTCTCCTGGCGCTGGAAGCGGCCCTTGTCGTCGGTCGGAATTCCGTCCCGCCGCCATTCGCCTTCGAAAAGCACGCCCATTACCTGTCCTCCATACCACCCATGCCCCGAAGATGGGGCGCGGGCGGGTGATGTGCAATGCGTGCGATCAGGCGGCGGCGATCCCCGATTGCGCCGCGTCGTCCGCATGAGCGCGGGTGACATCCGGCGGCATCGCCTCGGCGGCCAGCACGGCGATCGCTTCGTCGAGCGGCATCGACACCTGCTCCTTCGAGCCCAGCCTGCGGATGTTGACCGTGCCTTCCTCGACCTCGCGCTTGCCGGCGATCATCAGGACCGGCACCTTGGTCACGGAGTGCTCACGCACCTTGTAGTTGATCTTCTCGTTGCGCAGGTCCGCCTCCGCCTTGAGCCCGGCCGCGCGGCAAGCGTCCAGCACCTTGTGCGCATAGTCGTCCGCATCGGACACGATCGTCGCGACCACCACCTGAACCGGCGCCAGCCACAACGGGAAGTGTCCGGCGTGGTGCTCGACCAGAATACCGGCGAACCGCTCCAGAGAACCGAACATCGCCCGGTGCAGCATGACCGGCACGTATTTCTCGCCGTCCTGGCCGATATAGAAGGCGCCCAGCCGCTCCGGCAGGTTGAGATCGACCTGCAGGGTGCCGCATTGCCATTCCCGGCCGATCGCGTCGCGCAGGACATATTCGAGCTTCGGCCCGTAGAACGCGCCCTCGCCCGGATTGAACTCGCATTCCTGACCGGCCGAGGCGACCGCGTGCTGGAGCGCTGCCTCCGACTTGTCCCAGATATCGTCCGAGCCGACCCGCTTCTCAGGCCGGTCGGCGAACTTGACCAGGACGTCGTCGAAGCCGAAGTCGCGGTAGATGCTGATCATGAGCTCATGCACCTTGACGCATTCCTCCGTGATCTGATCGGTCGTGCAGAAGATATGGGCATCGTCCTGGGTGAACGAGCGCACGCGCAGGATGCCGTGCAGCGCGCCGGACGGTTCGTACCGGTGCACCTTGCCGAATTCGGAATATTTCACGGGCAGATCGCGGTAGCTCTTCAGGCCGTTCTTGAAGATCTGCACATGGCCCGGACAGTTCATCGGCTTGAGCGCGAATGTGCGCTCGTCCGGCGTGTCGCTGGTGAACATGTTCTCGCCGAACTTCTCCCAGTGGCCCGATTGCTCCCACAGCGATCTGTCCATCATGTCCGGCGAGTTGATTTCCATATAGCCGGCATCGTCCTGGCGCCGGCGCATGTAGGAAATCAGCGTCTGAAACAGGGTCCAGCCCTTGGGATGCCAGAACACCGAGCCCGGCGCCTCTTCCTGGAAGTGGTAGAGGTTCATCTCCCGGCCAAGCCGCCGGTGATCGCGTTTTTCGGCTTCCTCGAGCTGGGTCAGGTAGGTCTTGAGATCCTTCTCCTGGCCCCAGGCGGTGCCGTAGATCCGCTGCAGCATCGGATTGTTCGAATCGCCGCGCCAATAGGCGCCGGCGAGCTTCAAAAGCTTGAAGGCGGCGCCGACCTTGCCGGTCGAGGGCATATGCGGACCGCGGCACAGGTCGAGCCAGTCGCCCTGCTTGTAGATCCGGATCTCGTCGCCTTCGGGGATCGCATCGATCAGCTCGACCTTGTAGGTCTCGCCCTTGTCGCGGAAATGGGCCTTGGCCTCGTCGCGCGTCCAGACCTCTTTGGTGAACGCCGCGTTGCGCTGGATGATCTCGCGCATCTTGGCTTCGATCCTGGGCAGGTCTTCCGGCGTGAAATGCTCCTCGCGGGCAAAGTCGTAATAGAACCCGTTCTCGATCACCGGACCTATGGTGACCTGGGTGCCGGGAAACAGCTCCTGAACGGCTTCGGCCATGACATGGGCGGCATCGTGACGAATGAGTTCGAGTGCGGCGCCGTCGTCGCGTGTCACGATTTCGATTGCGGCATCCCGGTCGATCGGCGCGGCGAGGTCGGCGAGTTCGCCGTCGAGCCTGATGGCGACCGCCTTCTTGGCGAGTGACTTGGAAATGTCCGCGGCAATGTCGGCACCGCTGATGCCTGCTTCGAACTGGCGGCTCGCGCCATCTGGAAAGGAAATGGTGATCATGGTCTCTCTCCTACTCACTCTCTGCATACCAGGCAGGTAAGTGTTGAGATTCGTATGTATTGGTATGGCGCTGGGTTTTAGCGAAGTGGCGTCAGGAGTGCAAACCCTTATGACGCCTTTTCGCCGCCTCCATAGCGCGCATAGCGCCAGAACCGAAGGCCATGGCGGCCGACCGCCTCCGGCACCGGATCGAAGCCGTGGCGCCCGCCCGGCCGGCAGCGCAGGAACCGGAACACCGCAAGCCAGCCGCCGCGCCAGGCGCCGTAGCGCCGGATCGCGGTCTCGCCGTACTCCGAGCAGGTCGGCGCGAACCGGCATGACCGCCCGATCAGGGCGGACAGAGTGAGCCGGTAGACCCGGATGACGCCGACAAACAGCCCGGCGGCCATGCCCATGCGCTCCGGCCGGCCGGGACTGCCGTGTTCGTTTCGGGACTGCTGCGCGTCGGGTGCCGGTTTCATCTCACTGCCGGATTGCGGTCAGGCTCCGTGCTCATCTATGCTGCGCGTCATCGGGGAACCTCCCCCGGTATAGCATGCCGCGCCTGCCCGTCCCCAGCCTGCCGGAGTTCGATATGCCCAACGTCCCCTGCCGTTTCAGCCGCAGCTTCGCGTTCGAACCCGCCGCCACAGTGCTGCTTGCCATCGACATGCAGCGCGATTTCCTCGAAGACGGCGGCTATTGCGCGGCGGCCGGCGACGACGTGTCCGCCGGGCAGGCGATCGTGCCGCGATTCGCGGCCGTGCTGGCGGCGGCCCGCCAGGCCGGCCTGCGTGTCGTTCACACCCGCGAGGGCTATCTGCCGGACGGATCCGACATGAGCGCCCTCAAGCGTGAGCGCGATTCGGCCGGAGCGCCCGGCCCGCTCGGGCGCTTCCTTATCCGCGGCGAGCCCGGCCAGGAGATCGTGCCCGAACTCACTCCCCAGCCCGGCGAAACGGCGATCGACAAGCCGGGCTTCAGCGCATTCTACCGCACGGATCTCGAAGCCCTGCTGGCTGAAGCCGGCATCACGCACCTGATCGTCATGGGCGTGACCACCCAGTGCTGCGTCCATTCGACACTGCGCAGCGCGGTTGACCGCGGCTTCCGGTGCCTGACCGTGGAAGACTGCTGCGCCGCGCTTGAACCCGGTCTGCATGATGCCGCCATGTCGCTGATCTACGGCGAAAACCACCTGTTCGGCTGGGTTTGCCAGTCGGAAGACCTGATCGGCGCCCTGCGGTCCTGACCGGC
>JBPCWF010000121.1:0-2639 GCA_051009775.1 Hyphomicrobiales bacterium
GCGATCAGCCAGCCGGAACCGCCGGTGCTCCTGATCGACGAGATCGACCGGGCCGACGAGGAGTTCGAGGCCTATCTTCTGGAGGTTCTGTCCGACTACCAGATCACCGTGCCGGAGCTCGGCACCATCGAGGCGACGTCGATCCCGCACGTGATCCTGACCTCGAACGGAACGCGAGAGCTGTCCGACGCCCTGCGCCGTCGATGCCTCTATTCCTATGTCGACTTCCCGAGCCCGGAGCGCGAACTTGAAATCGTGCTCTCCCGCCTGCCCGGCATCGAACGGTCCCTGGCCGGCGAGATCACGCGCTTCGTCGCCGCGCTGCGCCGCGAGGATCTGGAAAAGGTGCCGGGGATCGCGGAGACACTCGATTGGGCCGCGGCGCTGATCGGCCTGAAGGCCAAAAACCTCGGCGACGATCTTTCACGGGTCCACCCCACTCTGGTCTGCCTGCTCAAGACCGAGGCCGACCAGAAAGCCATCACACCTGAAGTTACCGCCAGGCTGGCAGGCCAGGCGGCGTGAGCGCATGACCGCGCAGGACAGTCCGATCGCGGCCCGGGTGGTCGGTTTTGTCGACCATCTGCGGATGAACGATTTCGCCGTCGGGATTGCCGAAACCAGGGCGGCGGTCGACCTCCTGACCCGTCCGGGCTTCGCCGGGCCCGAACTGGCGCATCGCGGCCTCAAGGTGCTGCTGACCGGCCGGCGCGACGAATGGACCCGGTTCGACGATCTGTTCGAGGCCTATTGGTATGCCCGCGGGCGCGAGCGCGGCCAGGACTACGCCCTGACGCACACGGAGATAAGGTCCAACGCGCCGGGGCGCCGGATGTGGCAGGACCATCTGGGACAAACGCAAGGCCACGGCGCGGCCGAAGCGTCAGGCGACGGCGAGACCGAACTCTCCGGCGATGCCTCGGGCCGCGTGGTCGCCACCGACCGCACGACACGATCCCAGACGGATCTCCGCCAGTTCACCGATCCGCAAGAGATCGCCGAGGCCGAGAGGCTGGCCTACCGGTTGGCGCGCGCCATGCGCCATCGTCTCACGCGCCGCCACCGGCCCGACAAGGGCGGCACACGGCTCGACATGCGGCGGATGATCCGGGCGAACCTCAGACATGGCGGCGAACCGATCACGCTGGTGCACACCGCGCCGCCGCACCGGCCGGTGCGCCTCGTCGTGTTCCTCGACGTCTCCGGCTCCATGAAGCCCTATAGCCGCTTCTTCCTGCAGTTCGTCAAGGGGCTGGTCTGTACCTGGCTCGACGCCGATGCCTATCTGTTTCACACCAGGCTGATCCGGGTGACCGATGCGATCCGAGAACGGGATTCGGCCAAGGCCATGACCCGGCTCGCCCTGATGGCGGACGGGTTCGGCGGCGGCACCAAGCTCGGCGCCTCGATCGCACGGTTCAACGAGGTCTACGCCAAGCGCGCGCTCAATTCGCGCAGCGTGGTCGTCGTGCTGAGCGACGGATACGACACCGGCCGTCCGGAGGTGCTGGCCAGAGAGCTTGGCAGGCTCAAGCGCCGCGCCCGCCGCCTGGTCTGGCTCAACCCCCTGCTCGGCTGGCGCGACTACGCCCCTGTGACGGCCGCCATGACCGCCGCCATGCCGCATATCGACCATTTCGCGCCGGCCAACACGCTGGCCTCCCTGGCGGCGATCGAAGCCGATCTCAGGCGGCTCTGAGGCGGGAGGGCTCGCATGACCACATTGGACGAGACCCTCGATCTCATCGCGCAACTGCGCGGACAGGGCGCCAGCTTCTGCGTCGCCACCATCCTGCGCACGGCCAACGCCACCTCGGCGCGCGCCGGCGCCAAGGCTGTGGTGACGGCGGACGGCACGCTGCATGGCTTTGTCGGCGGCGGATGCGTCACGGGCGCCGTCTGCCGGGCAGCGCTCGAGTGCCTCCGGACCGGCGAGCCGCAGATGATCCGGGTCAAGCCCAAGGACGAGGTGGTCGCGCCGGTCGATGCCGATGGCGTCCGGTTACACCAGTCAAGCTGCCCGAGCGGCGGCACCGTCGATGTGTTTCTGGAGCCCATGCGCGCCGCCCGCGTGCTGCTCGTGTGCGGCGCCTCGCCTATCGCCCAGGCCATCGTGCATGCCGGACGAACTCTGGGCTTCCGCGTTGTCGTCGCGGCACCGGCCGGCGACCACGACAAGATCAGTGATGCGCATCGCTATATCGACGGCTTCGATCTGGGCGACCGGCCCCTGGAGCAAGCGGACGCCGCTATCGTCGCCACGCAGGGCAAACGCGACAGGGACGCCCTGCGGGCGGTGCTTGGATCGAATGCCGGTTACAAGGGCATGGTGTGCAGCAGACGGAAACTGGCGAAACTGTCGGACGAACTGATGGCCGAGGACCATTCGTTCGCCGAACCGCTGAAGCAACTCCATGCGCCCGCCGGCCTGGACATCGGCGCCATCGAACCAGAGGAGATCGCAGTCGCAGTTGTCGGCGAAGTGGTCGCCCACCGCCGCAGGCGCGGCGCAGCGATCGTGCACGAGGCCGATACCGGCTGACGGCCGGGGGGCCCTACTTGTCCTTGAGATGCCGTTCCAACGCAACGTCGATGTTGGCATAGGGCTCCTGGCGCTCGACGCTCCAATAGCGCAGAAG
>JBPCWF010000122.1:0-4590 GCA_051009775.1 Hyphomicrobiales bacterium
TCGGGGATATCGACGATCTCGTGGCCGACAGCGCGCCGCCCAAGCCGCTCGCCCGCGCGCTCGCGGCCGCCAAGGTCGCGCTTCATGTCGCCAACGGCCGGCGGGCAGCGGGATGATCGTCGGTATCGACATCGGCACCCAAAGCCTCAAGGCGGTGGTGCTCGACGACGGCCTGCAAGTGCGCGGCGCGGCGGCGACCGCCTATGAGCCCGCCTTCCCAAAGCCCGGTTGGGCGGAACAGGACCCGGGCCTGTGGGAGGCGGCGCTGGCCCCGACCATCGCCCGGGCGCTCGAAAGCGCGGGCGCCGGTGCGGGCGACATCGCCGGTCTCGGCATCGGCGGCCAGCTCGACGGCTGCGTCGCGGTCGACGGCACGGGCGAACCGGTCCACCCGTGCCTGATCTGGATGGACCGGCGGGCGGAGCGCGAGGTGGCCGGTCTGCCCGCCGACGACGTGCGCGACCGCACCGGTGTCATCCTCGACGCGAGCCACATGGCGGCCAAGATCCGCTGGCTCAAGGCGAACGTTCCGGCGGCCAGAGGCTGCCTGTTTCACCAGCCGACCTCCTATCTGGTCCACCGCCTGACCGGCACCGCCGTCATGGACCACGCGCTCGCCTCCACCAGCATGCTCTATGGGCTTGGGTTCAGGGCCTTCGACCCCTGGCTGCTCGAGGTGTTCGGGATCGCGGCGGGTGAACTGCCCGCCCTCGGCGATGCCGCGCAGACAGCGGGCACGCTCACTGCCCGGGGCGCGACGCTCACCGGCCTTGCCGAAGGCACGCCGGTCGCCATCGGCACGGGCGACGATTTTTCCACCCCGCTCGGCGCAGGCATCGTCGCGCCCGGACGGCTTGCCTGTGTGCTCGGCACCGCAGAGGTGGTGGGCGCGGTGCATGCCGAGCCCGCAATCGACGGCAATGGCCTGGTCGAGACCCACGCCTATGCCGGCGGCGGTTTCTTCATCGAGAACCCTGGCTGGCTCTCCGGCGGCGCGCTTGCCTGGTTCAGGGAAACCTTCCGGCTGCAGGACTTCAGGGAGCTCGACGCGCTTGCCGACGCGGTGCCGCCGGGCGCGGACGGCGTCACCTTCCTGCCCGGCCTGAGCGGCACCATGGCGCCGGAATGGATTGCCTCGGCGCGCGGCTGCTTCTATGGGCTGACGCCCGCCCACGGCGCCGGACATATGGCCCGCGCGGTGCTCGAAGGGACCGCCTTTGCCATGCGCGACGTGGCCGAGCGGCTGACGGAAATGGGCGTCGGGATCGACGCAATCCGCCTCCTCGGCGGCGGGGCAAAGAGCCGGACATGGGCCCGGATCCGCGCGGATCTCACCGGCCTGCCGGTGGAACTGCCAGAGATCACCGATACGGCCCCGATCGGCGCCGCCCTGCTCGCGGCGGTCGCGGTCGGGCGCGAAGCCGATCTCATGACAGCGGCGGAGAAGATCGGCGGCGTCGCCGAAACCGTCGATCCGGAGCCGGCCCGCAAACCCGCCTATGACGCAGCCTACGGCGCCTATCGCACGCTGTTCGAGGCGCTCCGGCCGATGTATTGAAGACAGGAGCGGTCCGGCCCGCTTCACGTCAGACCATGCAATAGCCGCCGCTGATGCTGATCGTCTGGCCGGTGATCCAGCCGCTGTGAGGCGATGCCAGAAGCGTGACCGCGGGCGCGACGTCGCCTGGCTGGCCGAGCCGCCGTGCCGGATAGAACTTCACCAGCTTCTCGCGGTTGGCCTCCAGCCAGTCAGGATCGTGCGCGGTCTCGACAAGGCCGAGCGAGATCGTGTTGGCGGTGACGCCGGCGCGCCCCATCTCGCGCGCAATCGACTTCATCAGGACGATCACGCCGGCGCGCGCGGCGCCGACGATCGACAGTCCGGCTTCGCCGACGCGCGACGAGTCGCCGACCACCGCGATGATCCGCCCGTCGCCGCCTTTCTCCAGATGCGGCGCGGCGGCGTGGCAGAGCTGGATGGCGCCGAGGAGGTTGACGTCGATCTGGCTGCGCCATTCCTCCGGCGTTGTCTCCACGAACCGCTTCCTGATCGCGAGCCCGGCATTGTTCACGAGAATGTTGAGGCCGCCGAAGTCCGAGACCACGGCCTCGATCATGCTCTGCACCGAAGCGCGGTCGGCAACGTCGCCCTGATAGGCGCGCGCCTCTCCGCCCGCCGCCCGGATCTCGGCCACCACCGCATCCGCCTCGTCGGCCGATCCGCGATAGTTGACGGCAACCGAAGCGCCTTCGGCGGCGAGCGACAGGGCGATCTCGCGGCCGACATCGCGGGCGCCGCCGGTAACCAGCGCGACGCGGTTGTTGAGCTGCATGTCCATAACTGCCTCCTTCAGGATCGGCCGGAAACACCCCGACCATTCACGGTCAGACCCGGCGGCCCAGCTTCTGCCGGGAGATGATCAGCTTCATGATCTGCGCCGTGCCGTCGCCGATCTCGTAGCCGAACACATCCCGCATACGTTGTTCATAGGGCATGTCGGAGGAATATCCGCCGTGGCCGTGGGTCAGGAGGCATGTCCTGATGACATCGCCCGACACCTTGGGTGCCCACCATTTGCACATCGCCGCCTCGGTCGTGTGCGGCAGCTTGTTGTCCTTGAGCCAGAGCGTCTTGAGGCAGAGCAGACGCGCCGCCTCGATCATGGTCTCGCCTTCGGCCAAGGGGAACGTGACGCCCTGATTGTCGGCGATCGGCCGGCCGAACGCCTCGCGTTCCCGGGCATAGGCCCAGCTCTCGGCCAGCGACTGGCGGGCGACCGCCACACAATGCAGGCCGATCAGGGCGCGGCTGTAGTCGAAGCCCTGCATGACCTGGCGAAAGCCGGTGTTCTCCCCGCCCAGCAGATTGCCGGCGGGGATGCGGGCGCCATCGAAGTGGATCGACCCTCTGGCGACCGCGCGCCAGCCGTGATCGTCGAACCGGGTGCGCTCGATGCCGTCCTGGTTCAGATCTACAATGAACGCGGATATGCCGCCCGCGCCGTCCCCGCCGGTGCGGGCGAATATCACCGCGGCATCGGCATGATCGGCGGCCGAAATCGACGTCTTCTCACCGTCCAGCACAAAGCAGTCGCCGTCCCGGCGCGCCCTGAGACGCAGATGCGCCACATCCGACCCGCCAGAGGGTTCGGTCAGCCCGAGGGCGAACATGGTCTCGCCGCTGCAGATTTTCGCGATCCAATCGCGGGCGACATCCGGCGCCGCGCTGTCGGCAATGATCTGGCCGTTCAGTGAATTGAGCAGCGCCATCACGGCGAAGTTGAGATCGCCTTCGGCCAGCGCTTCCTGGACAAGGCCGGCGGTCAGGAACTCAAGGCCGAGGCCGCCCAGGCTTTCGGGAAGCTCGCAGCCGATCAGCCCGAGCGTCCCCATCTCCGACCACAGTTCGCGCGGGAAGCTGCCGTCCCGGTCACGGTCCCTGTAGCCTGGCGCGAGTTTCTCATGCGCGAACTGGCGGGTGGTCTCGACAATCGCGTTCTGCTCGTCGCTGAGTTCGAAATCCATGGCTCTAACCCTTCGGCTGGCGCGGAGGAACGGGTCACCTGAGAAAGCCCTCGCCCACCGGTCTGCGCTCCGGCGCGGTTCCGACTTATGCCATGGCGGAACGGCGTTGCCTATTGACACTCTTGCGGAGGGCACCCCTGCTGACGAACAGTTTGCGGGTGTGATATTGGGCTATGCTTGCTGGGCCCTGTTGAGGAGAGGGCCATGGGCCAGCAGAGAAGACAAAGCTTTATGGAGGACGGGCATGGAATGGACGGGGGGATGTTTGTGCGGTTCGATCCGATACCGGGCCAGTGATGCACCAAAATGGGCAAGTTACTGTCACTGCGGGATGTGCCGCAAGGTTTCCGGCGCGCCGTTTTCGGGGTTTGTCGAATTTGCGGAGGGGACGCTTGAATGGCTGGGAGGACAATCCCATCAGTACCAGTCGTCCAACGGTGTGATACGGCGCTTTTGCAGCACTTGCGGAAGCTCACTCACGTTCGAGGCCGACGGGGTGCTGTTCGTATCGCTGGGCAGTTTGGACGTCCCTGAGCAGGTTGTTTTCAATTGCCACACCTACACGAAATCCCGGCTGCCGGGGATGGAGCTGGCAGATGGGTTGCCGCAGTTTCCCGGGCCGGTTGGCGGCAAGGGAGGGCGTCCGATCGACTGATGTCCAATGACCGGTCGTGGCAGATCAGGGGCGTTTTGGGCTGTATTCCAGCACACCCCGGCACGAAATCGCGTTCCCGCCGATCAGCGCTCAGGTGAAAAAGATCAATATTTTTTTGGAGTTTGACTGGTGCCCACGGAGTGATTTGAACACTCGACCTCTCCCTTACCAAGGGAGTGCTCTACCCCTGAGCTACGTGGGCAACTCTTTGAAAATACTAGCTTTTTCACACTTTTGCTTTTTGCAATTGTGCCCCGTCGGGGCACTTTTTGTGCGCTAGATACTCAAATCACGCCCGACAGCGTTTAGGAAATCTGGGCTGTGATGTCCATAAACTTTTTCGACGATGTCGACCGATGGTGCAACTAGCTTGGCGATCCTCTCGAACGGATGCCCAGCCTGTACCAACC
>JBPCWF010000123.1:0-3980 GCA_051009775.1 Hyphomicrobiales bacterium
GCGAACACCACTTTCGGCTTGAGCAGATCGAAGATGAAGCGGAGCTTGGCGTGGTCCTGGGACATCAGCGAATAGGCCGGCGACACGGGCGCCGCCGGAATGCCCGCATAGATCGCGCCGAACTGCATGAGCGCGTTGTCGATGCCGTTGTCGGACAGGATCATCACCGGGCTGCCGGCGGTGATGCCGCGCGCCAGAAGGCCGGCGGCGACCGCGCGGGCCTTGTCACGGAAGACGCCATAGGTGATCCGCCGCCAGGCGCCGTCACCGGCCCGCTCGGCGAGGAAGTCCCGCTCCGGCACGGCCGCGGCCTGGCGTTCGACATGGTGGCAGAGCGTTTCCGGATAGTCCTCGAGAGGCGCATCGGCGCGCAGGACGAACCCGCCGTCAGCCGTCTCCGAACGGTTCACGCCGACCGGTGCAAACCGGACCCCCGACACATGCTCGCCCATAAGCCGCGCACCCTCCCGCACGATCACAACTGAGGGGAGAGATGTTAGAGCGCTTCAGGTCCGATGGGAACCGCCGGCCGGATCGCCCGCGGCAAGCCTCGGCCGCAATGCCGGCATGAGCAGCCGGAACGGCAGCAGCATGATCCCGGCCATCGCCATCTTGACGCCGAAGTCGCCGAACGCCCAGGTGACCCAGGGCAGGCCGGTGGCCGCGAAGGCGATGGAGAAGAACAAAGCCGTGTCGAGTGCCGAACCGAGTGTCGAGGAGGCGAGCGGCGCACGCCACCAGACCCCGGCGCGCAGCCGGTTGAACACCGCCACGTCGAGCAGCTGCGCGACCAGGAATGCCGTGCCCGACGCGATGGCGATGCGCGGCGTCGCCAACCAGACCGAGAGGGTGACGGCCAGGGCGAACCCGGCATAGATCACCATGCGGGCGGCTTTCGGTCCGAGGCTGCGGTTGGTCAGGTCGGTCACCAGGAAGGCGACGGGATAAACGAAGGCGCCCCAGGTCAGCCAGTCGTTGATAGGGAACTGCACCGCATAGTTCGACAGCGCCACGATGGCCGTCATGCCGAGGATGCCGGCGGCAATCCCGGTCGTGGAGGCGGCGAAACGCGGCTCGGTCATGACAGGTGTCCCGGGGTGATGGCGTTCGCGGAACAGCGCGCCAAACAGGCGGCCGCGTCAGGTCGCCTGGATATCGCTTGGCCTCAGCCGTAGTCCCGCTCGTCCGCGATCACCTTGCCGTCATTGGGCAGGCTGCCCGGATCGACCAGCTCGACCGCGCCGCGCACCTTGCAGACGGTGTGGACCGTGCCCTCCAGCGACTGCGCCAGAACGTCGTCCCTGGCCGCGCTCTCCGCCTTGAGCGTCATCACGTCCTGTTCGTTCTCTCTGGACACCACGAGACGCAGGCGTCCGATCTCCGGATGCCGCTTGGCGATGTCGTTGATCTGAGCCGGATCGATGAACATGCCCTTGACCTTGGTGCGCTGATCGGCGCGCCCCATCCAGCCCTTGATGCGCAGATTGGTGCGTCCGCACGGGCTGGCCCCCGGCAGGATGGCCGTGAGGTCCCCGGTGCCGAACCGGATCATCGGATAGGTCTTGGAGAACGACGTCACCACGATCTCGCCGACCTCGCCTTCGGCCACCGGCTCGCCGGTGCCGGGCCGGACGATCTCCAGGATCAGCCCCTCCTCGATGACCATGCCTTCAAGCGCCGAGGTCTCGTAGGAGACGATGCCGAGTTCCGCGGTGGCATAGGTCTGGGTGACCGCGACCCCCCTGCCCTTGAGTTCGGCCCTGAGCGATTCCGGCAGCGCGGCGCCGGACACCACGCCCCTGGCGATCGACGACATGTCCTTGCCCGCCTCGTCGCCCTTGTCCAGCAGCACCTTGAGAAAGTCGGGCGTGCCGGCATAGGCATCGGGTTTGAGGTGGTCGATCATGTCGAGCTGCAGTTCCGTGTTGCCGACCCCGGCCGGGATCACCGCACAGCCGAGCGCCCTGCACGCGGTGTCGAGCATGAAGCCGCCGGGGGTCAGGTGATAGGCGAACGCGTTGTGGACCACGTTGCCCGGGCGAAGCCCGGCGGCGTAGAGCGAGCGCGCGCCACGCGCGTCACCCGGCTGATCTCCGAGCATTTCGTAGACCGGTCCGGGCGACATGAACAGGCGCCCCGCCTCACCTGGCGCACAAGCGGCGAAACCGCCGAAGGGCGGGTTTTGGGTCTGATGGTCCTTGAGCTCCGGCTTGCGCAGCACGGGCAGCGCGGCAAGCGCTTCGCGCGAGGTGACTGCGTTCGGGTCGACCCCTTCCAGATGTGCCGCCCAGCCCGGCGCGTTCTCCGTCGCATGCCAGATCTGTGCCGGAAGACCGCTGAAAAGCTCCTCTTCCCGCTGCTCCGGGGAGCGTGTCTCCAACTCGTCGAAATGCTCGCCGCTCATGGCTGTTCTTCTCCCGCGCCCATTACAGTTCGCTGCACACTAAATCGCGATCGCAAAGCCGGCGCAACGCCGGTCCCGCCCGTTGGAAAACGCCTGGTTGTTATGACAGCCAGCGCTTGCGGCGTTTGTAATGCTTGACGTTCTTGAACGATTTGCGGTTGTCGCCCGCGACGCCGAGGTAGAATTCCTTGACGTCCTCGTTCTCGCGCAACGCCTTGGCTTCGCCGTCCATCACAACGCGCCCGTTCTCAAGAATATAGCCGTATGTGGCATATTTAAGCGCGATGTTGGTGTTCTGCTCGGCCAGGAGGAAGCTGACCTTCTCATCGCCGTTCAGGCGTTTGACGATCTCGAAAATCTCTTCGACCAGTTGCGGCGCAAGGCCCATGGACGGCTCGTCGAGCAGGATCATGTCGGGCCTGGACATGAGCGCCCTGCCGATCGCGCACATCTGCTGCTCACCGCCGGAAATATAGCCGGCCAGCGAAGTGCGCCGTTCCTTGAGGCGCGGGAAGTAGCCGTAGACCAGTTCCATGTCGGCGGCGATCGCGCCCCGGCCGTCCTTGCGGGTGAAAGCGCCGGTGAGCAGGTTTTCCTCAACGGTGAGATGTTCGAAACAATGCCGGCCTTCCATCACCTGGACGCAGCCGCGGCGCACCAGTTCGTTCGGGTTGAGCTTGTCGACCCGCTGCCCCTTGAACTCGATACTGCCTTTTGTGACGTCGCCGCGCTCCGCCGACAGCAGGTTGGAAATGGCCTTGAGGGTCGTTGTCTTGCCGGCCCCATTGGCCCCGAGGATGGCGACGACGCCTTCCTCGGGGACCTGGAGCGATACGCCCTTCAACACGAGGATCACGTGATCATAGATCACTTCGATATTGTTTACGGTCAGGACCGGTGACTGGCCGTTCTCGCTCACGGGCATACTCCGTTTGTTGCTTCAACCGAACGGGTTCGGCTCAGCTGCAGGCCTGGGTTTCCCAGCCCGGCTTGTCTTTCAGGTACTCTTCCGCTGCTTTTTCAAGCTTCGGGCGGACCCGGTCGACCATCGGCGTCAGCCAGTCGGAAACCGACTTCCAGCCCTTGCCGTCCCACTGCTGAATGTAGATGGGATGGGCGCCGGAATGGTCTTCGCAGGTCACCTTGATCGGATTGGTGAAGCCCTTGAAACCGATCTCGGCGAGACGCTCTTCGGTCAGGTTGAGGTTTTCAAGCCCGACCCGCATCTCGACGCCGGTGATGGCCTTCTTGCCGGTCTTCTCCTGAGCCGTGCGAATGGCTTCGGCAACGATCACGGCATTCATGACACCGCGATTATAATAGTTGTCGCCGACGGTTTCAGGTTTGGCCTGGCTCTTGCCCTTCTCGACCACGTGCTTAATGATGTCCTGGATGGCGCCGAAATCGGAGCCGGTGCCGTGGAAGTTGGCCGACTTGTAGCCTTTGCCGCCATCGCCCGCGGGGCGCAGGTCGACATTGCCGCCGGACCACCACACGCCGATGAACTTATCCATCGGAAAGCGGATCTTGGCGGCTTCCTTGATAGCGGTCGGGTTCATCGCACCCCAACCCCACA
>JBPCWF010000124.1:0-4901 GCA_051009775.1 Hyphomicrobiales bacterium
CCTCTGGACCATCGTCGGCGCCGCCGTCATCGCCGGCTCCGGTCTTTACATCTTCTACCGCGAACAACAGCTGAAGCGGCTTGCCGTGGCACAGGCGCCGGCAGGATAGACCATCGTCTCCAAATACACCCGTCGCTCCCGCGAAAGCGGGAGTCCATTGGCCGTCCGGCAATTCAAGGCAGCCGCCATTGGATTCCTTGAGTTCACGGAACAAGTGCAACACCTGCTAAGGTGTTTGTGCGAGATACGTGTTGAGCAGGAGGTGTGCCGGGGCCCTACTCCTCCACGACCCGGCAGTAGCACGTGCGGAAGCGGGTGTGGGATTCGTCGCCGGGCGGACACAGCTCGTACCCGGCCTTAATGAGGCCCTCCGGCTCGAGCCGCTTGTGCATTGCCGTCCACGCCGCCGGATTGGACTGCAGGATGTTCGACTTGCGCAGGGATGCGGTCAGTTGCGCACTCAGGTCGACGGTCAGGTCGGATGCGCCGGAGGCCAGCCACAGGGCGGAGAGGTCCTTGCCCATGCCGTAGGTCACCTCGGAGACCGGGCCCATATGTGGCGGAGCGCAGCCGGTTTGCGGCAGCTGGCCCGCCGCGCACAAGGGAATGCCGAAGCTCCGGTTGGTCAGGCAGATGCGGTTGCGGTTCGGCAGGTAGTCGACCGTGCCCGGCAGCAGGTGATAGATCAGGGTGGTGCGCTCTCCGGCGGCGAAATCGGCCGATGCGCTCCACCGGTAGAGCGGCCGGCGGGCGGTCTCGTTGCGGAACACGCGCTGAAACAGAACCGGCTTGAGCAGCACCAGCGCGCCGACCGGCTTGTCCAGATAGATGTCCTTGAAATAGCCGCTGCCGCTCCTGAGGCTCGCCACCAGATGCCGCCGCTGGATTTCGACGGCAGGCCCCATTCGGATTTCCGGCGGCTGGATCACCGCGCTCGCACCTGACGGGTGGGCGAGGTCGACCGTCACCTTGAGCCCGATCGGACCGTCGAACCCGGGCCACTGGATCGGTTCCTCCTGGTAGCCCGAGATCTCGGTTGCCGCCGCCAGGCGCTGACCCTGGTAATAGGCCACCAGCAACGACACCGCGATTGCACCATGGGCGGCCACGGGCAGGGCCAGGACGCCCCAGCCGAGCAGCGCCAGCTCGAAGGTCCGCCCGACCGCGAGCCACCACATCAGGCCGAGCAGCAGCGCCGCCGCGATGACCCCGCCGAACACCCCCATGTCGTTGAGTGAGGCGCCCTCCTTGGCGAAAGGCAGCAGCACGAACAGGCCCACACCCGCAAGGGCGAGGATGACCAGAAACAAAACCGTGCGCAGAGCTGTGATCATCCCGGGGTTTCGGTCGCCGCGTTGTTGCACTGGCGCGGAACTCTAGCAGAACACCGAGTTGACCAGAAACACGCGTTTCCAGTCGCCCGGCCTCAATCGTCTTCCTGATCGATCCGTTCCATATCCGCATCGGACAGGCCGAAATGATGGCCGATCTCGTGGATCAGCACATGGGCGACCACCTGCTTGAGGCTTTCGGGCCTGGGCCGCCAGTAGTTGAGGATCGGTTCGCGGTAGAGCCAGACCATGTTGGGCAACTGGCCGGTCTCGGGCGTTGCGGCCGACTGCACCCGGCCGACCCCCTGAAACAGTCCCAGAATATCGTAGGGCGTGCGGGCATTCATCGCGCGCAGCACCTCGTCGGTGGCAAAGTCGGTGACCCGGATCACCACATCGCCGGTGAGCGCGCGGACCTCTTCCGGCAGCTCGTCATAAGCTTCCTGGGCAAGCGCCTCGATATCGTCCCGAAAGGCGTTCTGCAGACCGGGTACGGGCAGCGGCATGATATGCGTCATCCTCGATCGGTTTGTTCCACGCCCCTAAGATGGGGACGGCGGGGAAACGGGTCAACAGGTTGCCGGTTCAGGCATCCGGCGCAATGTCGATCGCAACGATCTCGACCTCGTTCTGCGCAACCGTGACCAGGTCGCCGACCCTGCCGCCGGACACCGCCCTGGCCATGGGCGAGAACCAGGAGATCCGGCCTGCGGCGGGGTCCGCCTCGTCCTCGCCGACAATGCGGAAGGTCTGGCGTCGGGCGTCTTCTCGCTCGACGGTCACCGACGCCCCAAACACCATACGCCCGGGATCGCTCGGCCAGCCAACCTGTTGCGCCGAGGCACGACGCCTGGTCCAGTAGCGCAGATCGCGCGAAGCACGCGCGATGATGGCCCGCTCGCCGACCGTCTTTGCCGCGGCCAGGTCCTTGCGCAGACGTTCCAGTTCCGCGTCGATCAGCCGGAGCCCGCGCGGCGTGACGAAATTGGGCTGGTCGCTGACCGGCCGCTCCGGCAGATCCTCGGCGAAATCGTCGCCGTCCGCTTCCTTGACGAAGGCCCGGCTCATCGGCACCACTCCTGCAACTGAAACATGATCATCATAGCACTTTCCCGGGCTCAGTGCGGGTCCGGCGGTCCGAGCCGCTCGATGGTATGGCCGCAAGGGTAGGACGGGCGCCGCATGGCGCTGCGCAGCCGCGGCGACGACCGGCGCGGCAGCCAGCCGGACAGGTATCCACGCAGACCGAGCGCGGAGCGCACCGTACGGCGCATGAGCGGCGGCGGCCGGGGAAAACCGAAGGCCTCGATCAGCGGGTCATCCAGCATGGCACGGATCGAAGATCGCACCGCAGGCCGCACCGGAGCCGGAAACCAGCTCGCAAACAGCGCGACCGTCGCCTCGCCGATGCGGCGGTTGGTGTCGGAATAACGATAATGATCGCGCTCGAAAGCCCGGTTGAACGCGTCGAAGCGGCCATAGTCCTGCGGCAGGTCCTCGATGCCCATGCGCCGCCCGACCTCACGCCAGAAATGGAACATGGCAAGCCTTTCCTGGCCGCACATGGGCCGCCAGGCATAGCGGTCGATCCAGCGGATCGGTTCGAACACGAAGGTGGAGAGCACGTAGAGGAAGTCCTCGTTGGCAATCCTGAACCGGCCGTGGATCTGGTTCATGCGCGCCAGCGCACGTTCACCGCGCGGGCTCGAATAGCCATGTTCCATCATCTCGGAAATGATGATGTCGGTGTCATCATACCGCTTCTGCGGGCGCGCCTCGAACTCACCGGTGCGCGCCAGAAGCGCCGAGACGGACGGCACGCAATAGGTCCGGAACAGGGCGAATTCGAGCGCCCGCGTCATGTCGAACGGGAACTCGTAACAGGCCGTCAGATGCACGATCCGCTCGTGGTCGGCCTGCGGGTCGAGCCCCTTGATTTCGTCCAGGATCGCGTATCGCGCCACCTGCGGCTCCCCGTGTTAACCGGCATAGACCGCAAGCATAGAACCGTTTCGGAATGCGTCAAAATGCTTCACCCAAAGTCTATATGCATCGCACCATAATGTGACGAAAAAGCCCTCATTTCGCCTTGTTTCGGGATATGGTGCGCCGCAGTAAAGCGTCAAATGGATGGGCCGTTCGGATCCAACCGAACCCCCCGACATCACAGATAAATCAGGACTTGAACTGCATGAGCACTCTGCGCATTGCAGGCATCGCGGCCGCGGCTGCGCTTGCCTTCACTTTCTCACAGCCCGCCACGCCGGCCTCGGCCGCCGTCCAGTGCGGCAAGGCGTCGTGGTACGCCATGACAACCCTCACCGCGAGCGGCGAGCGGGCCAACCCGGAGGCCATGGTGGCGGCACACAAGTCGCTGCCTTTCGGCACCAGTGTCCAGGTCAGGAACCTGGATAACGGGCGCTCGATCACCGTGCGCATCAACGACCGCGGGCCGTTCATCCGCGGCCGCATCATCGATCTGTCGCGCCTCGCCGCCGCCAGGCTCGGCTTCAAGGACCAGGGCGTGACCCGGGTCTGCGTGACCACGCGCGGCTAGAAAAACTCGGCCGGACCGCCGCCCCGTACGTTCCGCCGGCGGCGGTCCGGATCCGTCACGCCGACGCCGCGGCAACGATCGCCGCGCGCCTTGCGGGCCCGAACCGTCACCGCCGCCGATGCTCTTCGGGGATGAAATGCAGGTGGTCCTGGTCTTCGACGGCCAGATGACAGCCGATGCAGAACTCGACCCGTTCGGAGCCTTCGCCCTTTGTGACCCCGAACAGGGTGCCGTCGGGCTGGACCATGGTGTAGCGCCAGTCGCCGCTGACATAATTGAAGCCCGTCGGCATCTTTTCCATGACGAACAACGGGCCGGCGGTGATCGCGCCGTCTCCGGTCACGGTGAAGCTGTCCTTGGCGACCACGGCGCCGACCGGCATGCGCCCGGCCTCCTCGTAGCGGCCATAGGCTTTGGCCGCGCCGTTGGCGTAATTGTTGATGAAGCGGTTGCCATGGGCGGCGCTGCGGTAGGGCGCCGTGTTGTAGCGCTCCCAGTCCTGATAGGCCATCGCCGTCGGATCGCCCGACCGGCGGTAGCTTTGCGCCAGCCTGGCCTTGAGCTCGCCATAGATACGCGCGGTATCGTCGTCACCGAGCGCCGCCGGGTCCTTGGCGCGGAAATGGCGTCGCGGCCCCGCCGGGTCCTCCGCCGGCTTTGACGGGCCGGGACCGATCCAACGCCTGCGGACCTCCTCGTCATCGGCAAAGGACAGGCCCGGCAGCACCGACATGGCCGTCACGACCACGGCGAAAAGAAAGATGCGTCCGGGCGCACCGGATGTTTCAGACCAGAACCTTCTGTTTGCGCACATGCGTGCTCCGCCCCCGTGCGTTGACACATGATCAGGGTTTTATTGTGCAGGTGCTCCGGGTTCGGAGAAAATCAAACCCGGTCACGTGCGCGCGACCGGCCGTGCATCGCCCGTGAGCTCTGCGCCCGGTGCGGGCCGCGCTCCGCTGGAGATCGCCGCCGAAACCCGCTACCGTGCCCGCCCGCGCACGCCCCTTGTC